>CAZSJB010000080.1:0-8986 GCA_964606625.1 uncultured Tepidisphaeraceae bacterium
GTAGGCATTGGCTTCCTCGATGCGTTCAATCGTCCAGTTGCTTCCACCGAAGATCTTGATCCGTCCGGCTTTGACGTGCTCGTTAAGCACATCGATAAACTCGCTCACGGGAATATTCGGGTTGTCGCGGTGCATGATGTAGATGTCGGCACAGTCGATCTTCAGGCGTTCGAGGCTTTCCCTGAGTTGGATCGACAGATTCACCGGGTCGCAGTGTGGCGTATGTGCCCCCTTGACGATGAGGGTGCATTGATCGCGCACACCGCGCGCCTTCAGCCACTGGCCAAGCAGGCGCTCCTGCTGTCCGGCGCCATATATGTAGGCAGTGTCAAACGCATTGCCGCCGCGCTCGAACCAGTCATCAAACATGACGGCTGCATGGGGGTAATTCGGCTGATTGTCACACCCCATGATCAGACGGGAAATCTGTTTATCCAGCCCTTCGATCCGCCCATATTTCATGTTGCTGTTGCGGGCGAAAGTCAGCGGCCGGCCGGTGATGGGGGTGAACGCCTCCGGCTTTTCGATCGAATAGGTCAGACCGACCGATTCGCGCCACTTGTCCAGCACCTTCATATTGCCCAGCGTGTCCGCAGGCGTCATCGCGGGATAAGCCGCCTGGGTCTGGCCGGCCAGGATGGCGCGCCCGGCAAAGTCGATTTCCAAGCCGAAAGTCGTGTTGTCCGCGCCGATTTCATGCTGTTCGGGCTGGGATTGATCCTTGCGGAAAATCCGAATCGTACCGACGGAGGGCTTGCTGCGATCGGCCAACCAGGGATTGGGCACTTCAATTCGTCCGGCACTGCCGAAGATGCGCACAATGTTCTCCGGATTCAGTGCAACCGCCGTCGCCAGTTGAGCAACGATGCCCCCCTCGAACTTCAGTGAGGCGATGGCCCATTCATCCACGCCCGTCTGGCCGAGATGGCCGACCCCCCGGACCTGGATCGGCTCGGCGATTTCCTGCCCCAAAGCAGCCCCGGCGATCAGGCGCGATATCGAGACCGTATAGCAGCCCACATCGAGAATCCCTCCACCTGCCAGTTCATTCTTGAACAACCGCGATTCCGGGTTGAATCCCGCCTGAAACCCGAAGGTCGCCTGGATCAGCCGCACCTCGCCGATCACCTTCTCGCGAATCAGGTCGATCAGCTTTTGGGTGGCTGGATGACAGCGATACATGAACGCTTCCATGAACAGCACGTTATTGCGGCGGGCGGCATCAATCATGGCCATGGCGCTGGCGGCGTTCACCGCAGCCGGTTTTTCAACCAGAACATGCTTGCCGGCTTCGGCGGCCTTGATGGCCCATTCCGCATGCATGGGGTGTGGCGTGGCGATGTAGACCGCCTGGACGTCCTTATCATTCAGGAGTGCATCGTAGCTGCCATAGGTACGGGCTGGGCCGTAATCCTGGGCAAAGGCCTTCGCCTTGGCCTGTTCGCGTGACGCCACGGCTGCCAGAACACCCGTTTGCGACCCCTTGATTCCAGTGGCAAACGCCTTTGCAATTGTTTAGACGGCTTAGCCCCGCGCCTGCCGGGCTGGCTCAGTCAGGCTCCAGCGTACAGACCCTTGCGGTCGTTTCAATTCTCCCGGCTCGTCCTTGACGGGAGATTGCCGATTTGACCTCAGAAACTTCTGAAATTCTCGACAATACGTCCTCCGCGCGTCCGCGGGGATTTGCCGCTGGCGGGCATTGTTCCTACATTGCAGGCATGACCAGCCGTTACACCCAGGATCTGCAATACGCAATTGAACTCGCCCGTGGGGCGGGAAAAGTGATTCTCGATCATTTCGGCAAAGTCGCGCGTCTCACCAAAACCCACGCCGCCACCACTGATGAAGCCGTCACCGAAGCCGACCGGGCTGCACAGCGCTATATCGTCGAGGGCCTGCGCCGCCGATTTCCAGAGGATGGCATTGTCGGCGAAGAAAGTGAAACCGGCGATTCCATCACCTTCGAGTGCCCCAATCCCGAAGGGCGCAACTGGGTCATTGATCCGATCGACGGCACCAACAATTTCATCGCCGGGATGGGCAATTTTGCGGTCTGTATTGGCTTGCTGGAGGCGGGCTATCCGGTACTGGGCGTCGTGTATGACGTCACGCGCGATCTCATGTACGCAGCCGCCCGCGGCGAGGGCGCATGGATGGGCACCACCCCGCTTCGTGCCCCGGACACTCCCATGAGTAACGCCTCGCTGCTCATGCTCAGCAGTAACCTGATCAAAGCCGACGGCAGTTGTCCGCAGTGGGCCTGCCGATGGATCGGCCAGACCGATTGGAAGGTCCGGATTCTTGGCAGCGCCGCTCTGGAAGCGATTCACGTGGCTGCGGGCATCGCGCATGCAGCCGTCACCGTCAACGGCAAGCTATGGGACATCGCCGCACCGGCTGCCATCGTGCTCGAAGCGGACGGCGTGGTCGTCTCACCGACGGGCGAAGATGTCTTCCCCTTCCGCCTGGCCAATTACGCCGGTGCAAAGGTCCCCTTCATCGCCGCCGGCAAACAGGCCGCCGGAACGATCGTCGAGGAAATGCGAAATCACCCCTGAACGGTGGCGCGGGCGTCTCTCCCCCGATTCTGCACTGAAAAATACGGGCCAGACGCCTGCGCCATGTTATCGCATCGGTGGGCGAATGGCCTTGGGATCCCAGCGTGTGTCGAGCGTATGCTTGACACCCACCAGGTCCAACAGCTTCCCAGCCACGAAATCAACGATCTCGCCGACAGTCGTCGGATTGAGATAAAATCCGGGATTCGCCGGTGCGATGATCGCCCCGGCATCTGTGCAGATCTTGTAGTTATTCACGTCCATCGGCGACAGCGGCATCTCGCGATGCACCAGAATCAGCCGGCGCCGCTCCTTGAGCGTAACCGCCGCCGCGCGTGAAATCAGGTTCCCTCCCAACCCGTGCGCCACCTCCGCCAGCGTGTTACTCGAACAGGGCACAATCACCATGCCGTTATGCAGGAACGATCCGCTGGCCAGCTTCGAGCCGACGTCGTTGTAGTTGTACAGCGTAATCGTATGCTGCTCCGTCTCCGCCAGCGCCGCCGGGTCGACCGTCTCCATCCCCATCTCATCATGCAGCAACCGACGCCCCAACGGGGACACAATGAGATGCACATTCACCCCAGCAGCGACCAACCCCTGGATAAACCGCTGAGCATATAATGCGCCGGACGCACCTGTAATGGCTGTGACGATGTCCATTTACAGTGGATTGTAGCCCACCGCCCAGTGCTCAGATAGCTGCTGAACTTTCAAAAGTCGTGTAGACAGCCCACCGATGCGTTTATCGCCAGCGCCTCCTCAATTGGCGCCAAGTTGGCACATGGCCCACTCGAAGCATAGGCCACACAAACAGCAGGAACATGACCAATAACACAATCCAGCGCAGACGTCTGGGCAACAACACCCCCAACAAGCCGCCAATCACCACGTAAGTGAAAGCATGCCTCAGGGCAGACCGCAGGGGGCGTCTCTGACCAAAAGTTGCAAGGTTGTACTGCTCTGTCGGCTTGCGCCGCTGACGCTCGGCGGCCTGGGTCGCCTGGCACTCCTGTGCAGGAGAACTGTAGTCGAGGGTGGGCTTGGATTGCTTCACGATGCCCGTTCAGTTCCTCTTGCCGAATCGATTCAGGCACGAATGACGCGCTCGTGTGCCGACTGGTGAGTCTCCAGGACATCAGCGTCCCTGGGGGGAATCGGCTGTGCGATTCGCCGGACCGTGGGTTTGCGAGGGATCGGCCAGGTTCATGTGATACGCCGGCAGGGTGACGGTGAAGGTGGTTCCCTGGCCGGGGGTACTCTTGGCGGTAATCTCCCCTTCATGCTCATGGACGATCTTGCGCGCCACGGCCAGGCCCAGGCCGGTGCCGCGATTACCCTTGGTTGAGTGGAACAGCTCAAACAAGTGATTCATCATCGTGGGTGGAACCCCCACGCCATTGTCGATGACCTCCAGGATCGCCTGCTGGGCGTCCTCATCGTACCGCCCGACCACGCGGATCAGCCCCTTGCCCGCTTCCACCGCGTCCAGCGCATTGCTCAGCAGGTTCATGATTACCTGGTGAATGCCATCCGGGTCCACGGGAATGGCTGGCATATCGGGATCGATGTCCGCCACAGCCATGACGCCTTTTTCATTGGCGACGTTGGCGATCAGCTCAAGACATTCATCCACGATCGTCCGCAGGTTGACCGGTTCGAGGCGGGGTTCGCGCTCCTTGGAGTACGCCAGCAGGTTCAGCGTCAGGTTATAGATCTTTTCCAGGTTGCGCTCGACGATGCCCCATCCCTTTTGGGCCTGCGTGAGATTCTTGGCCTTCAGGCCCATCTCGACGACATCGGCGCCGCCGCGCAGCGCCTGGAGGATATTCTTAATCGAGTGCGACAGCGCCGCGGTCGTTTCACCGATCGCCGCCAGGCGCTCGGCTTCCACCTGGCTGCGGTACAACCGCGCGTTCTGGATCGCCAGCCCCGCCTGCAGGCCGATCGCTGTCAACAACCGAAGCTGGTCCGGCGAATAGGTGTAATTCTTGACCGAGCTGTCGATGTAGATCACGCCTGCGATCTCGTCGCGCGGATTCTTTGCATCCAGCGTGCGCGCTTTGATGGGTACGCACAATGCCGATCGAATCCCCAGGTCATGTACGCTCTTGCCCTTGGAAAAGCGCCGGTCCGCCATCGCATTGCTGGACAGCACGCCTTCGCCGGTCTGCATGACGTGGTTGATGATCGTGCGCGAGGCGTGAATCTTGTCCGACGGCGCATCGGGCGTATGCGTGTCGTCATTCCCGCCCTTGCCGTTGATCCGCCCATTTCCCTCGCGTGAACGGACCACCCGCGGAACCAGCTCGTTTTTCTGTTCATCCACCAGGAGGATGATGCCTCGGTCGGCTTTCACATGCTCAAAGACCAGGTCCATCACCACTTCGAGCACCTGGTTGATATCGAAGCTCGACCCGAGGGCAGCCCCAAGCTGGTAGAGAATCTTAAGGTTGGTCATCGCCGCCGCTGCGGGCTCGGGGACCGCCAGGACCATCGAGTCCTCGTTCGAAGGCAGCGTGTGCATGATGGCCGAATCCATGCCGGCCTCTTCCCCGGTCAGATGCACATTGCCACTGGAGGTGCGGGCGACGCCCGGCTGGGCGCCGAACACCATCAGTGTCCGGCCGACGCGAATCTGGTCCCCCAGTTTCAGCTCGTAGCGGTTGGTGACGCGCGTCCCGTTGACGTACGTGCCGTTGGAACTGCCCAAGTCGTGCAGTGTCCACTCCCCATCATTGGGAACCAGTTCGCAATGGCGGCGCGAAACGGTGTTGTCTGTCAGCGGAATCTGTCGGCTGTCACGACCAATCAGCGTGGGGGAGTCGGGCAGCTCATACCGCCGACCTTTGTCCGGACCCTGAATGACCAATAGCGTCAGCACAGCCGTGTAAGGTAGCGGATCAGCGGCGAACCGCCAAAGGGAACGCCTGCGGCAAACGGCCCCAAAATCGCCCGATCCGGCCTGCCGACGGGCGATTTGCCCTTTTGCACGAGATTATGCCCTGTTTTAAACCGTAATAGAATCAGGTATCTCGGCATTGTGGGAGATATTCTGCACGTCGTCATTGTCCTCGAGCGCATCGAGGAGTTTGAGGAGTTTTTGGGCTTGCTCCTCATCAACGGTGACCGGCATCTTGGGAATATTGGCGATTTCGGCGGATTCGATTGAAACGCCAGCCGCTTCAATGGCCTCTTTCACCTTGTGGAAGTCCGCCGGAGCGGTAATGACCTCGAACATCTCATCTTCGCGCTTCACATCCTCAGCGCCGGCTTCCAGGGCGATTTCCAGCAGCCGATCCTCCTCGATGGTGTCGGCTTTGATGGCGATGATCCCCTGCTTGGCAAACTGGAATGCCACCGAACCGCTCGTGGCCATGCTGCCGCCATGCACTTCAAAAGTTTTGCGCATTTCCGGCGCCGTGCGGTTGCGATTATCGGTCAGCGCCTCGACGAGAATGGCCACGCCACCGGGGGCGTATCCTTCGTAAATGACTTCCTCGTAGTTGTCCGCGCCCAGCTCACCGGTTCCCCGGGCAATTGCCCTTTCGATGGTGTCCCGGGGCATGTTCGCGGCCTTGGCTTCGTCGATGACGTAGCGCAGCGCCAGGTTATCGCGTGGATCGCCGCCACCCTGCTTGGCTGCGGTGATGAGTTTACGCGAGATTTTGCTCCAGATCTTGCCGCGCTTCGCATCGTTGGCGGCTTTAGCTCGTTTGATATTGGCCCATCGACTATGGCCTGCCATTGTCGTACATCTCCAGGTAGGTGTTATCTGTTACTCGCCGCCGCACCAGATTGACACAACGCTACAGCCGCTGCGAGAGATTCCTCTCTCCCCACCAGCCGCCGGCAAGTAACACATAACCGGGTAACAGGTATCTAATCTTAGTCCGTCTCGGAAGCGTTGGCTGCCTGATCCGGCGGATGCTCTTCCACCACGGGAGCGACGCGAACCGGAGCGTCGCCGTCCAGTTCCTTCAATTTTCGCTGCAATTCCTGTCGCAGGTCCCGCTGATCAGGACGATCCATGCGGGGCTCTTCGGGCAGCAGTTCCATGGCGCGCTGCCACTGGGCTTTGGCCTGATCGGGATGACCGAGCTGATAAAGGGTATCACCCAGGTGATCGACCACGACCGGATCCGGCCGCACAGCCTCCCCGATGGCTCGTTCCAGGTACTCGCGCGCTTCCTCGAACTTACTGCGTTTATAAAGCACCCAACCGAGGGAGTCGAGAAACGCGTGGTTGTCGGGTTCGGCTTCGACGGCAATGCGGATGAGGGCTTCAGCTTCATCGAGACGACGGCCTTCATCGGCCCAGGAATATCCCAGATCGTTGCTGGCAGCCGCATGCGACGGATCGAGTCGCACCACCTGCTCCAGCACCTCGAGCGTCATTTCGCGGCGATCAATCACCCCGTAGAGATGCGCCAGGAAATAAAGCACGTCCGGCTCATTCTCAGCCGCCTTGCGAGCAGTCTCCAGCACCCGCAGGGCATCCTCGTTGCGCCCCTGCCGGGCATAGGCGTTCACCAGCCGTCCAACCACCTGGTGATTGTCGGGATGCTTTTCCCATTCGGTTTCCAGCAGCTGGATCCACTGGCCGGCCTGCCCCCGCTGCAAATACAGGGCTTCCAGCGTCGCCAGAACCTGTTCATCATCTCCGGCTTCTTCAAAAAGCTGTAGAAGCTGCCGCTCCGCCGCATCAAACTGCCGGCCCTGCATGAGGACAACCGCCTGTAGCAGCCGGGCCTCTACGCTGGAGGGATCCTCCGTCAGCCAGGTCTGCAGCACACGGACGGCCTGGGTGGCGTTGCGACGGGACAGGTACAGACTGAACAACCGTTGATACGCATCATCAAACCCCGGATGGTCATTGACCAGCCTCCACAGGATCTGCTCGGCACGGGTAATGTCACCGTGCAGCAGCAGCGCATCGGCATAGGTCAACCGTAGTTCGGGGGATGGATCCGGCTGAGCAACCGCCCGGGCCAGTTCGGACAGCGCTGCTTCCGGCTCACCCTGCTGCAGACGCAGCAGGCCGCGCAGTTCGGTCGCCAGCGCGGGATATCCCTTTTCCTGGGCTCGGTTGATCAGTTCCTCACTGGCAGCCACTTTCTGGGCGTCATCCAACTCCGGACGGCGCCAGATCTGCATCAGGTAGATGCGATATGAAGGGGGAAAGACCTCTTCCTGCTCGACGCTGCTCTGAATCGCTTCCCGCGACAGCGACTCCCGGTTCCACACCTCAGCCAGGCGCGACACCCAGAACAGGCGAGCGGCTTCGGCTTCGGGAGAGACTTCCAGCCGTTGTAGGTCATTGAGGCGAATTCGGTCGGTACGGGAAACCTGTAGCAGGCTGGCCCAGAGGCTCGACGTTGCTCGAATTGTATCCGGATCCCGCGCCGCCGACTCAATCAACCAGCGGGCCGCGGCCTGCGTGTCCCCGCGACGATCGAGGCTGCTTACCAGGCGCCGGATAACATCACTGTCGCTGGGATTCTTCCGCGCCGCTTCAACCAGCAGCTTTTCCGCCTGCTCCGAGCGATTGTTTGCTTGCAGTTCATCCACCAGCGCCAGCAGGATCGCGCGATCGTCGGGATGACCCCTGCGGAACCGCTGCAGATCGGCAATCAACTGGTCACTGCGACCGGCTTCGACGTAGCAGGCACGCAGCACCTTCATGGCCGGCTCACTGGCATGAAACTGCTGAATCAATTGGATGGCGACAGGCCGCACCTCATCAAAACGGTCGGCTTGCACCAGTGTACTGAGCAGGCTGGCGTACAGGCCGATGTCATGTGGCGAGGCGTCAATGGCACGACGCAGCGCGATAATCGCGCGATCATGATCTCCACGGCTGCTGGCCAGTTCGGCAATCTGCTGATGCAACGCCTGCGGCATGTTCACCAGCCGCGCCAGCTCAGGATGCTGGCGGATGGCAGGCGAAGGATGACTGATTCGCGTCAGCACGCGCTCATAACAATGGATGGCAGCGCGGTCATAACCTTCGTGCTGGAGGACGCGGCCCAGCAGCAGGTCGACCATCGTTGCATCAGCATCGGCGGTGCGATACGCATCCGACTGGCGGGCGAGGCGCAGATGTTCCATCGCCCGCTGATAATTGTCCTTTGCCAGGTACAGGTGCGCCAGTTGAAGGCGGACATCAAGACTGTCCGGACGGATCTCAGCCGCCCGCTCGAACGCCTCGATGGCGGGATCGGTGCTGGTGGTGCTTGCCAGGTGTGCCTGCCCCAGCGCGTAGTACAGCTCATAGCTTTCGGCATCCAGCAGGATCGCGCGCTCAAGCAGGCCGACCGCGGCAAAGGGTCGATCCTTATGCATCTCCCCCCGGGCACGGGCGAACAACTCGATGGCTTCCAGGGGAGGCAATCCCTCCCGAACCGGTTTGGCAGCCGGAAGCTGGG
>CAZSJB010000081.1:0-8945 GCA_964606625.1 uncultured Tepidisphaeraceae bacterium
GCCGATCATCAGGCCGTTGAAGAGCAGGAAGAACAGGCTACCCAGGCCCAGCAGGCTGAGGGTAGCTGGTTCGGGGACGAGCGCGATCTCTACAGTGTTGAGGAAGCCACGGTCCTCACCACTTGTAAGGCCATCCGACACCACGACCAGATCTTCACCAACGCCCAAGGTCACCTCCATCATGACGTAATTGACATGCTTGACCCATGAGTCCGTGATCTTAGGGGTGGTTGCATTGTAAAAATCGAGGTTTTCGAAGGATAAACCGCTAAAATCGGTGTTGCCGCTGGCTGCATCGACTGTACCGGCATAAATGTTGTAGCGATTGATATTGTCGGTATTGGTGTTCTGGGCGGTGACATAGACATTGTAGATGCCTGCCGGCAGGCCCGTTACTCGTACCCCCACCTTGCGATCTTCCTTGCTGCTGGTAAACATGCCTGAGCGCACGTTGCCAGAGAAGATTCCGGCATTGTACACCGAGCCCAGATTGCTGAATGTGGGCGTGATGCCATAGTCAATCGTCGTTCCCGAGCTGGCGGCGCCGACGTCAACACTGACGCCAGGCAGGAGATTTCCGTTGTCGTCCACGATCGATGAAACATCACCATTGATCAGGTTCCAGTGCGATCCGGTGATGCCGCCGATCTGCTGGCCGGGACTGATATCCGCGTATTGGTCCGCGCCTGTGACATGATGGGTATTGGTGAAGTTCAGTAGAATGGCTGCGTGACCAGGGATTGCACCACTGAGGATTATTGTCAGTCCCGCGGCTGCACCAATCAGTAAGGAAGGGGTTTGCCTCATTGCTTCGTTATCCTTTCAATGTGAATGTACCATCGGGCAGTCAAAGTGACACCAACTCTGCGCAGCTAGGGCTTGGATCGCCAGTCATCCGGGAAAAAGTTGTTATTGGTCAGTGCTCCATGTGGAATGGTTTCCGCGTGGCCGTCGGCGAAGACGGCATTGACAGCATTATTGTTGCCATGCCGCCAGCGCATTGTGCCGCGTGGTGGTGTGCTGGTTCCATCCATGTTCGGAGCGAGTGCGGTAGCACGGTAACGTTGTCCCTGGCTGATCCCAGTCTTGCCGAACCGTGCCCAGAAGGGCATGCCTGAATCCACCATGAATGCCACAGCTTGGGTATTGCCGTTTGTGGTATGCTGCGCGCCGTCGAACACCATTAAGATCCGTGCCGAAGGTCGCAGCTGGGGCAGTTTCAGGTGTGGAATGCTTCCATTCCCGTCACTAATCACGAACTCGTCCTTCCGCCCCATGGCGATGGGGTTGGACGAATAATGTATGTAGCCTGCCTGAATTGTCGCGCCGGCACATAGGAAGGCTTTGCTCAATGTATGGTCGGGGGAGCTGTTGACATTGGTTGTATTAATCGTGTTTCCCTCACCACCGAGGTACGGATTGATCAGTGTATACCAAGCGGCGGTGTCGCTGGGACTGGTTGTCCAGTTGCTCCAGGATCCAGCCGGCAGTATGTCGTTGTTGTCTTGAGCATACATCATGATGCCCAGGCCCTGCTGGCGCAAATTAGAAAGGCATGCAAGTGTTTGCGCCGACTGTCTTGCCTTGGTTAGCGCCGGCAACAACATTGCGACTAAAAGTGCGATAATTCCGATGACCACCAGCAATTCGACCAGTGTGAAACCGCTTCGGGAGGCAACAGGGGACATGACGACCTCCAGTCAAATAGTGAAATGTCAATACTGCGTTCTCCTCGTCCGCGCTATGTACCAGGCGAGGAGAACGGCGGGTGCCGTCAGCCCATCCGGCGACGGCTCAGCAGGACTACACCTGCCATACCCATTAATCCCAGTGATACCGGCTCGGGGACAACGGTAATGCTCATGGAACTGCCCGTACCGGAGAAGATCAGCGCAAAATTGGCATCACCGATCGCCTCAGAATTGATGTCATAAGTACCTGGCTCCAGCACGGTTGAGCCAACCGTCCAGGAGGCCAGTTCAAGATTCTCGCCCCCCGTGGGAACATTCCCGAACAGCGCATATGATCCAGCCATGCGAAGATGGCTGCCGTTCAGTCCGGCAAACGTTGCGCTGTCCGGCCAGTCGGCAACGAGTTTGACCATGTTGCCTAGGTCCACGATTACGCCAGCCAGGGTCGGCAGGGCATGTGATCCGGACCCGGCACGCAGGGGCTTGGTGCTTCCAGACATATCCAGATGATCGACGTTGAGGACCAGCCCACTGCCCGTGACCCATCCCCAGTCGGTGTTGTTCACAACCAGTTTTCCGCCTTCGAAGATCCCTTCCCGGGTGGTCATCTCGCTGGATGCCTGGATGATCAGGGTGTCATTGAACACAAAGGTAGGGCTAGTTCCGGATCCGAAGGTAAGGCGCGCAGATCGAATGGCGGGGGTGTCCAGTCCATTATCGAATGTCAGCGTGTGACTGGCGGAGAACGTAATATTAAAGCCGGTAGAGTCAATCACCCCGATGGTGGCGCCATCAAAACTGGTGAAGGTCGTGTTATAGGTGAATATCGCGGTATCACCAGCACCGGGGACCGTACCGGTATCCCAGTTTTCAGGGACGTGCCAATCGGCTCCGGTGGCTGGACCGATCCAAGTGGCTGCCGAGGCGCTGCTGGTGACCCCCAAGCCGACAACGGCAGCGAGAACAACGCGTGGGATGAACAGTTGAGCAGACATGAAGGTTCCTCTTTTTGGTTTCACGCGTGAAATGCACCACGTTGTAAGAAAGCTGGCACGCCGTCAGCACAACATCAATCGCCGGCGTCGCAGCAGCGCCAAGCCGCTTATCCCCAACAGGCTGAGCGATGCCGGTTCGGGGACTGCGACAACTCCAATGGTATAAACCTTGTGGAAGTTCGAGCCGCCGCCAGTGTTCTTTTCGTATGCCTGTCCGCCTGTAAAACCAACATCGTTTCGCTTGTCGTGAAGGATCTCCCACTTGAAGGAGTGGGTGGTGCCGGGGTCGGTATCAAAACGGATGGCAAACGCATCGCCGGCGGCGGCAACGGTATCCGTGACATCGAAGATCAGCGTACCTGCCAGGTTGCCATTAAAAGCCGGATGGCTGCCATCAAACGTGAACGAGTCGATGATGTCGCCATCCACGATCAGTGATGTTGCGTCGGCATCGGCAACCCGGAAAAACTCGAAGGTCATGGTCGCACCATTGGTGCGAAGATCGCTGTACTGGATCGCAATCGCGTCGATTGTGGTTGCCGTGGTCAGTAAAAACGACTGGGCGTTATCGCGATTGTCCTTCACGTCGCGCTCGGTGCGGGCACCAATCGTTTCGCCGCCACGCAGGTAGTCCAGCACGAGGTTGTCCGGATTCTGGAGCAGATTGTTCTCATCCAGCGGCAGCACAGAGATGGTGACTGCGCTGGCCGGCAGGGCTATCGCTGCGGTGATTGCAGCCGTCATGAATGACTGACGAATCATATTAACAGTCCTCCTCAAATTGATCGGGCATCAACCATTTATGTCCCGCACCGTGTCCGTCGCCGGCGAAGCAGCCCCAATGCGCTAAAGCCAAGCAGGCTGATTGCCGACGGCTCGGGAATGAGGGTTGCGCCCTGGAACAGAACGTGTGAACTGTTGTCACTTGTCGGATTGAGCGTGAACGTCACCTCCAGCACGTTGCTGACGCCATCTACAGCATCCGCCTGGAAAGTCAGCTCAAAAATGCCTGCATCCTTGAAGTTATTAGCTCCGTCTAAGAATGTGGGCGTAAAGACCACATCCGCAGCACCCGGCAGGCGAGCCGTGAGGGGGCTGGCTTGTGTACGGAATCCACCGACATAGATGCGGGCAACGTACAGATCGGTGGTTGGGACCGTAATCATCAAACCGATACCAGCACCCTGGCCTTTCAATGACTGGTTGAGGATTGCGCCTGCGCTGGCTCGGCCTTGTCCTGCAATGGCGCCTGGAGTGGTGCTGATTTCCAGATCTGTGCCATTGGCTCCGCGGAGTTTTCCGTTGCCACCGATTGCGTAGGCATCACTGATGTAATCGGCTGCGTCCTTTGCCAGGGTGGGCGTTCCGGGGACTTCGGAGCTGGTGTTGTATTCCCAAAGGACCCAGTCCAGCGTGCCTTCGTCTGCAAAGTTGACGAATCCTGAGTAATTATTCGAGCCGCTGGCCGCAGGCACCTCAGTATAAGTGCCGTTTAATACAGCAGCCTGGGAATGCGCTGCTGAGAGCAGAGCTGCTGTGATGGCCGCCGCCAGTGTAACGCCTTTACCGACTTGCATCAGTTGGTCCTCATATGCGTTGACCGAAGAATCTCAATGTTTCATGCCCGCCGTCGGCGCAGCAGGCTCAGGCTGCCCAGGCTCAGCAGGCTGAGCGCCGCCGGTTCGGGGACGAGCGTTGCCCCTTGAATCAGGACATGTGAGCTGTTGTTGGTGGATGGATTGAGTATGAACGTCACCTCCAACACGTTATTAATCCCGTCTACGGCGTCAGCCTGAAAGGTTAATTCAAGAATGCCCGCATCCTTATAGGTGCCGTCGCCAGCTCCATAGGAGGCGGTGAATTCCACAGGAGCAGCACCGGGCAGGGTGGCGGTAAGCGGACTATTTTGCGTGCTGAATCCACCTACGTAGATTCGGGCTATGTACTCATCGGTGGTGGGAACGGTGATGGTCAGACCGACACCGGCTCCTTCGCCTTGCAGGGAGGCATTCAGGATTGCCCCTGTGGTCGCCCGTCCCTGTCCCGCCACAGCTCCAGGGGTTGTGCTGATCTCAAGATCAGTCCCGTTTGCACCGCGGAGGTTGCCGTTGCCACCGATGGCAAAAACATCGCCAATATAGTCGGCGGCTTCTTTCGACGAGGTAGGTGTTCCGGGGCGCGATGAGCTGCCGGAATATTCCCAAAGGGCCCAGTCCAATGTCCCTTCGTCGGCAAAGTTGACAAACCCGGCGAAGTTGTCTTTGCCACTTACGTTCGGTATGTGGGTGTATTTGCCGATGAGTACGGCGGCCTCAGACTGCACCGCTGAGAACAATCCCACAGCGGCGGCTGCCCCGATTGTGATAGATTTAATAAGATGCATCGGTTTCTCTCTGTCAATAATAATCAGAATCAGACTCTGCGACGACGCAGCAGGCCAAGCCCACCCAGACCCAGCAAGCTGAGCGCAGCCGGCTCGGGGATGAGGATCAGTTCAGGGCGACCGCTGGCGGCTTCGCGGGAAAAGAAGGACGAAGCGTTACCGTTCTGACCATCCCTTTGAAATACCACGAGTGTGACGATGTTATTAGTATCGCTGTTGATGAAGTTAGCTAAGGCTTCAGAACTGAAGTGAAAAATGTCATCCTGCGTTCCGTCATCGTCATCAAAGGTGGAGTTTACGAGTAATGTGAGGCCAGACGTATCCATGCTGCCATCATGTGCAGTGCTGGCGTAGGCAAAGTTATCGAATGTCAGGAGGTTTTCATCAAAGGCCTCATCAGCGCCACCGTCTGGAATGCCATAGATCTCATACCCATGTGTGTCATTACCAGCAGTAGGTTGTGCAGTGAGCTTCAAGGTGGCTGATGTCACATTTGTCGGGGCCGCAGAAATATCGAAGCGAAAAATTCCAATTCTGTCTTTAGTTTTGGATTGGGCGCTGCCACCATCATTGGCTACGACAACCGTAGTAGTGGACCCGTAGTTGGTAGCGGTGTTCCCGCGGTGCACATATGTGTCATGATCCGGATAGATAACTGCTGCACCTGTGATGCTGGCGAGGCAGCCGATGGAAGCCAGTGCCGTAATTGCCTTAAGGTGAGCCGAATGCATGATTGTCCTCCTATCCGTAAATAGAAATGAGATTCAACTCTACCGCATCCTCTTCATCTCAAACTGCTTGCCATGCAGAGCGGCTTTGGCGTGGACGCCCCAGTAGCTGGTGGGGGTGTAATCCCAGTCTTCCAGCAGGACGGGGCTGGCCTTGGGATGGAAGCTCCAGGCGGTCCAGTGAAGCTTGTGTTGCTGGAGCAGACCCAGAAAGTCGGGAACCCATGTTTCGGCTTCCTCGTGCTGCGATTCTGGAATGAAGTGCAACCGCTCGTTGGGGGCGCCGCATTCACCGATAAAGATCGGATGCTTTGCAGCCACATCCAGGAACTTGCCCTGCCAGTCGCTTTTCCACGGATAGACGTGGCTGGAGTAGACGATTCCATTGCCGCCACGGTCGTCCAATTCATAGCCTTTCAGCACACCCGACAGGTCGTAGCCCCAGTCCAGGCCACCGGCGATGATAATGTTCCTGGCACCGGTATTACGGATGGCATCGACCATGGCCTGCATGCCAATTGAATGAAATCCCCGCAGCTTCTCCTGGTTTTCAGCGATGACAGTTTCATTTCGCTTCTTATCGCTGACGAAACCACCATGCTTCCAGGTGTGCCAGTCGATGTCATGTGGTTCGTTGATCAGCTCGAAGAGAACGGCAGGGTGGTTCTTGTACTTCTCGGCAAATTCCACCCAGAAATCAGCCATCCGCTGCTCAGGGGCGCGATAGCGGTGAAGGTCAATCACGATGTAAACGCCTTGGCCGGCACACAGATTGATTGCGTCTTCAATGAGCTGGCGATAGCCGGCACCGCCGTCGTTCTGCCACGGTCCGTTACCGTAATAGAAGTCCTCGCGCATCGGCAAGCGGATGATGTTGGCGTTCCAATCATCGATGGCGACCTGGATGCTCCTGAGAATATTCTCACCGGCTGCCGACCATTCCATGCTGGGAATGGCCACACCCTGTAACCAGACCTCTTCACCATTTGCATTGACAATTTTGTTGCCTTCGACGTGGAGCATTGGAGGCAGCTTGTCATCCGCAGGTTTTTCCACCTGGGGTTTAACGCGTGTTGCACGGGCAGCGATTTCGGCTGCACGCTTGGCGGCTGCGGCCTCCTGAGCTTCAATAATCGGTTGTGGATCGGTGGGGACCAGCTTCAGGTCATCCAGGTCAAGGGTGCCGCTTTCGACCTGGAACAGCGCGGGCATGACTTCAAGTTTGACGGCGCCTTCAGGAACGAGCATTTCGACCCTGCGCTCGACCCAGCCGTCCGTCGTGCCTTTGAAGTTGGGATGCTTCCCCCCCTTGAGTTTCTTTCCGTCAGCATCCTTGAAATCGAGAATGATGCGGCCGTCATGCCAGTTGGCTTTGCCGCGTTTCAGATCCGTGGCGCGGGCCCGAAAGGTGAAGGCGTAGGCTTTATGCTCAGGCTTGACGTCGATGACGCGGTAGACGGTCAGCATCTTCTCCGGTCCGGGCGGGGTGAGGCGGAGAAAGTGATTGCCGTGTTCTTCCTCAAGACTGGCGCCGTCGGGCATGGGCCAATGCGCGGGGGTACCATCCGCCTTGAGGGTCTCGAAATCGCCATTGGAGAGAAGATTAACCGCCTCATCCTCTCCATAGGCTGTCAGGCCCAGCAGCAGAGTGAGAACCGCAATGATCGAGAATGTGTTTTTGAACATTTGCATACTTGAACCGTTGCGCATCATTTATGGCAGAACGTAATCCATGTTGGACTTTGTCATTTTCGAGAACCGTGCGATCACGTCTCTGGAGGAGAACCATGCCACATGCCCGTCGGCGAACAGGTAATTGGCACCGTTGTTGTGTCGGACAGTGTCAAGCTGGCGATCGTGGTAATCGGTTAGGGGGTTACTGACGTGCCAGTCCTTGGCAGATTCGACTACATGAATGCGCGTGGCCGGGTTCTTGATCTGCGAAGGACGGCGCGGCCTGGCCCAGACGGTGTCCTTGCCGCCACTCCAGCCGTAAGGTGGTACCAGGAAAGTCGATTCGACGTATCCGCCCTTGTAATAGCCCGGATTGCCATGGTTCATCGCTGACCAGGTTGGGCAGACAAAGACACTGGTCTTGAATCCAACCTTGTCGATTGGGTGGGGGCACATGTATCCATCGCGGAAGGAGATGTTCCAGTACTCGGGATGGCCCCAGTACGGGCCGAGCATGTGCACCATGGCCATAATGTCTTTATTAATGGCGCTAGGGTTGTAAGAAGTCTGCGAGTTCAGCGGCGGCAGCCAACCATGATCAGCAACGTAATTGGCGAACATCGTCCCGATCTGCCGCAGGTTGCTGGCGCAGGTGGCGGATTGGGCAGATTCGCGAGCACGATTAAGCGCGGGCAGCAGCATCGAGATCAGCAGGGTGATAATCCCGATGACGACAAGCAGTTCAACGAGGGTGAACCCTGAATGTCGCTTCCGATTCGGCATTGTGCCTCCTCATACTTTGGGCCGTCACCGGCAGAGAGACGTGTCTATTCGCTCCGCGGTTTGGCAACGGACTGACGATGAATGATCTGCACGGGAAGCGTTCGGTGTTCAACCGGACGGTCCGGATTCTCAATGCGTTGCCGAAGCAGTTCGATGGCAGCCTGACCCATTTCGTTGAACGGCTGGCGTACACTGGTCAACGGCGGAGGCAGCCACTCGGCTATAGGATCATCGTCAAATCCCACAACACTAACGTCCTGCGGAACCTGCAGGTTCATGGCAGCCAGCGTGCGGTACAGCAATTTCGCCACTCCGTCGCAGCTGCAAAAGATTGCGGTTGGCGGGTTGTCGCGGCCCAACAGATCGGCTGCTGCCTGATCAATGGAATCGGACCAGTCACCCATGCGGTCTTCGCCGCAGACCAGATCCACGACCAGCGATCGATCAAAGGGCAGATGAGCATCGCTGATCGCGTCGCGGAGGCCCGCCAGGCGATCTCGCACGGTCATCGCGATCAGATCGCCGATGAAAGCGATTCGCTTATGGCCCTGTTCGAGCAGCATCTGCCCGACCTGGTATCCGCCGGAATCTGTGCGTCGAGAGCATGCACGAGAGGGCACGCCGCTGCCGAGAGCAGTCCCGCCGGGCCCGGACAACCCGCTCGGAAACTATGCGATGCGGCTGGATATCC
>CAZSJB010000082.1:0-8922 GCA_964606625.1 uncultured Tepidisphaeraceae bacterium
TACCACGCCCATCGCCCCCACATGCCGGTCATCGCAGCCGAGGTGGGATGCACCTACGGTACGCGGGGAGTCGTGCAGACCGACCGCGCCCGACAGGTCTTTGCCTCCACCGATCAGGAAGCAGCCCCCTGGGGCGCCACCGCACGTGACACCTGGCGCCATGTACGCCAGCGTCCTTGGCTGGCAGGGTTGTTCGTCTGGACAGGGTTCGACTATCGCGGCGAGCCAACGCCTTTCGAATGGCCGAGCACATCCTCCCATTGGGGGTTGATGGATCTGTGCGGATTTCCCAAGCATGCCTATCACCTGCATCGTGCCTGGTTTACCGCCGAACCATTTGTGCATTTGCTTCCTCACTGGACCTATCCGGTGCCAGCCGGCGAACGCGTGACCGTCCGGGCGTACACCAATTGCGACCATGTCGAGCTGCGTCTCAATGGAGAGTCGTTGGGCATGAAAGCGGTCGATCCGGTGGACATGGTGGTCTGGGACATTGTCTATCAGCCGGGGGAACTGGCAGCCCTGGCGTACCGGGAGGGAAGGGCGGTTGCCTCGGCGCGTCTTCACACAGCCGGACCGGCTGTGAAGCTGGGATTGGCGCTCGATCCCTCCACCACGATCACGCTGCCCGCAGATGGCGAGCATGTGGCCGCCGTAACGTTGTTTGCCACGGATGAGGCTGGCCATCTCCATCCGACGGCAGATCATGCGGTCACCCTGGAGATTGACGGGCCGGCCGATCTGATCGGCATGGGCAATGGTGATCCCAATTCGCACGAGCTGGATCAATCCAGTACGCGGCGGCTTTTCAATGGATTGGCGCAGGCACTGATCCGCACCCGCACCTCAGCCGGGCAGATCAGGATTCATGCCCATGCTGAAGGACTTGCCTCGGCAACGCTTGAGGTGGATTCACTGGCGGCTCCGATCCGACCCGTCGTCCCGCGCGAGCCGCTGCGGCATTTCGTGACCGGCTGGCGGATGAGTCCTGTTACCCGGGATCGGCCGGACCCTGCTCTTGCCAGTGCAGCTCAGGACATGAACACCTGGCAGCGGGTCGATCCCTCTGCCGGTCCCCAGCCCATGTGGCAGGGTAAACAGGGGTATGCCATCTACCGGGCTACACTCAAGCTTCCCCGATGCTACGCGGAGATCGGTGCGCGGCTGTTGTTCAGCCGTCTCTTGGGGCAGGTTGAGGCTTTCCTGGGAGATAACCCTGTCTTGCTTGTGTCCGGCGATCATCGCGAAGCCCGAGTGATCGCTGTGCCTCCCAGCAACGAGTCCATGCCCTTGACCCTTATCCTTCAGGCCGCTGGTGGACCAGCCGGACTGGCAGGGCCGGTCGAGATCCTCCCACCCACCGTGTCAGCTTGACGTGCTTGCAACACTTTTTTGGGGAAAAGTGATGCAATTCGTTGCAATCTGTTACATCCTTTTCGCCCGACCCCATCCACTGGGAGCAGGTACGCAAATATGCCTTACTTTTCCCTGATGGGCAAATGAAAAAATCCTCCGCAGCCTGCGCCATATTGAAAAAAGCTTTCGCAAGATTGCCTGTTCTGCTCGTCCCCTGACAGCGACAATACGTCCAACGAAACACCAGACTTGCGCGCGAGCGTGGGAACTGGTCGGATTTGCTTTTCATATCCCGACGCAGGAGGCAACCATGTCGTCGGCTGAGACCGCAACACTCGGTGTCATCATTGGAAATCGGGATTTCTTTCCAGATGCGCTGGTCAGCGAAGCCCGCGCCGACCTTCACCAGCTCTTTGAGCGATTGCAGATTCGGGCGATCATGCCCGATCCCCAGCAGACCAAGCTGGGCGGCGTCGAGACGCACGCCGAAGCCCGCATCTGCGCAGACCTGTTCAAAGCCCACCGCGATGAAATTGACGGCATTCTCGTCGTCCTGCCCAACTTCGGTGACGAGCGAGGCGTCGCTGATACGCTCAAGCTCGCTCAACTTGATGTGCCCGTGCTGGTCCAGGGATATCCCGATGATCTCAACGCCCTGGGCGTCACTCGCCGGCGCGATGCGTTTTGCGGAAAGATTTCCGTCTGCAATAACCTCCGACAGGCAGGCATTTCATACACGCTGACCCAGCAACATGTCGTCCATCCCTCCAGCGAGTCCTTCGGAATGGACCTGGCACGATTTCTGGGAGTCTGTCGCGTCGTGAAGAAAATCCGTAGCGCCCGTTTCGGAGCCATCGGCGCCCGGCCCGGGGCGTTCAATACCGTCCGCTACAGCGAAAAGATTCTCGAACGCTACGGCATCAGCGTCGTCACCGCCGATCTCTCCGAAATTCTTGGCAAAGCCAACAAACTCAGCCCCGAAGATTTACGCGTCCAGTCCAAGATCGCCCAGATCCGCGCGTATGCACCGTCCACGGAAGTGCCTAACGATCGTCTCATCCAGATGGCGCGCCTGGGTGTGGTGCTGGATGATTTCGTTGCCGACAACGGCTTGGACGCAACCGCTATCCAATGCTGGACCAGCCTTCAGCAGAACTGGGGCTGCAATGTCTGCACGCTGATGAGCATGATGTCGCAGAACCTCATGCCCAGTGCCTGCGAGGTGGATGTCACCGGCGCCCTGTCGATGTATGCCCTGTCAGTGGCGTCGACCCGCCCCAGTGCATTGGTGGACTGGAACAACAACTACGGAGGCGACCCGGACAAATGCGTTCTGTTCCATTGCGGCAACTGGCCCAAGGCGTTTGCGCCGGACACGAAGATTGCCAACGCGCCGATCCTGGGATCGACGTTGGGCGTTGAAAACACCTGGGGCGCGATGGAAGGCCGCACGCCCGCCGGTCCGTTGACCTATGCCCGTTTTACAACCGACGACACAAGTGGCGCGATTCGTGGATACGTGGGTGAAGGATCCACCACTGACGATAACCTTCAGACCTTCGGCCATCGCGCCGTGGCGCATGTCCCCAACCTGCAATCACTGCTTCATTACATCTGCCGGCAGGGGTTTGAGCACCATGTCGCCGTGAATCCGTCCCTGTGTGCTGATGTGATTGTCGAAGCCTGCGGCAATTACCTTGGATGGGAGATCCACCGCCATGCCTGAGACGATTACCAGCCCAGCCGACCTGGACCTTCAGCGCAAATCGATCCAGTACCGCCGCCGCATCCTGGAGATCATCAAGCATGCCCAGGCAGGGCACACCGGCGGCAGCCTCTCGTGTGTGGATATCCTCAACGTGCTGTACAACCGCATTCTGCGCGTTTCGCCCGAAACCTTCACCGATCCCGAGCGCGATCGCTATATCCAAAGCAAGGGCCACTCGGTCGAAGCGCTGTACGTGGTGCTGGCGGATCGAGGGTTCTTTCCCGACTCGGAACTCCAGACGCTGTGCCGACGTGAGTCGCACTTTGTCGGGCATCCGACGCGCAAAGTGCCCGGGATTGAGCACAACACCGGTGCGCTGGGGCATGGGTTGTCGGTGGGGGTAGGGGCAGCCATCGCTGGAAAACTGGATAAAAGCGATTACCGCGTCTTTGTGCTGCTGGGGGATGGCGAGCTGGCTGAGGGTTCGAACTGGGAGGCGGCGATGTCGGCGTCGCACTATCAGTTGGACAACCTGACAGCCATTGTGGATTGCAATCGCCTGCAGATCACCGGCCCGACGCGGGATGTCTGCTGCAACGAACCCCTGGAAGAGAAGTTCACCGCGTTCGGCTGGGCGGTGCGCCATGTGGACGGGCATGCCTTGGACGAGCTGACGGAGGTGTTGTCGAATCAGCCGCCGGGCAAGCCGCTGGCGGTCATCGCGCACACCATCAAGGGACGCGGTGTGAGCTTCATGGAAGATGTCCTCAAGTGGCACCATGGCGTGCCCAATGACGAGGAATATCGCGCAGCCATCGCCGAACTGGATGCGGCGGCAGCCCGCCTGGCGGAGGAGGCGGCATGAGTGCACCAGCCGGACAGATGCACACCACCTCAGCCAGGGAAATGGCCGAACATCTGAAGCTGACCATGGGACGGCCCAATCTGGAGGTGTTTGCCCAGACGCTGCAATCGCTGGCCAGCGAAGACCCCAACCTGCTGGTGGTCACCAGTGACTCCCGCGGGTCGGGCAAGCTGGTGCCGTTCGGCAAGGCCCTGCCGCAGCAGTTGATCGAGGTGGGTATCGCTGAACAGAATCTCGTGGGGATCGCAGCCGGCCTGGCATCCAAGCACAAGTGTGTGTTTGCCGTCTCACCCGCCTGCTTCCTGACGGCCCGCGCTCTGGAGCAGATCAAGAATGACGTGGCCTACTCCGATCATCCTGTCAAGCTGGTCGGGATCAGTGCCGGTGTGAGCTACGGAGCGCTGGGATCGACCCATCACAGCCTGCATGACCTGGCAGCGCTGCGCGCCATCCACAATATCGATATTGTTGTTCCAGCCGACAATTACGAGACAGCCGAAGCGGTGCGGGCCGCAGCCGCACAGGTGCGTCCCGTTTACCTGCGATTTGGCAAAGCGCCTCTCTACGACTTGCCCCGATCTAATCAATCGTTTGCGATCGGTCGGGCACGGGTCCTGGCTGAAGGGACGGATGTTGCTTTCATCGCGACGGGGGAAACGGTCATTCATGCGCTGCTGGCTGCCGGCCGGCTGGAACAGCAGGGAGTAAACTGCTCAGTCCTCAGCATGCATACCGTCAAGCCGCTGGATGCCGAAGCCGTTCTCCGGGTCAGCCGACGATGTCAGGTGGTGGTTACCGTTGAAGAGCACAGCGTGCATGGCGGGCTTGGAGAAGCCTGCGCCGCGCTTCTGCTTGAAGCAGGTATCACGCCGCGATTCCGTGTCGTCGCAATTCCCGATGAGTACACCCTCACGGGCAGCCAGGCGGACATCTTCCATCATTACGGAATATCCATGGAATCGCTGGCTGACACGGCGCTGGGACTGCTGGAGGCTGGGGTGGTTGGATAAATGAGGAGAGGCCATGGCCTGTGTCCTGGCGATCGATCAAAGCACATCCGCCACGAAGGTCATTCTCTTTAATGATCGCGGCGAACCGCTGGTGCGCGTTTCGCGCAATCATCAGCAGCATTATCCCCAATCCGGATGGGTGGAGCACGATGCTGAAGAGATCTGGCAGAACACACTTGAGGGGCTGCGGGCGGTGGTGCAGTCCGATGTGGGACGATCAGCCGACATTGCCTGCCTGAGCGTCACCAATCAGCGCGAGACGGTGGTGGTCTTTGACCGGAAAACCGGCCGTCCGCTGTATCCCGCCATTGTCTGGCAATGCCGGCGCGGTGAGCCCATCTGCCGCCAGTGGCAACAAGAGGGCACGGAACCCTACGTGCGTCAAAAGACGGGCTTGAAAATCGACCCGTACTTCTCCGCTTCCAAGCTGGCATGGCTGGTGAGGCATCAACCCCGGATCGCAGCACAATTGAAGTCCGGTGATGCGCTGGTGGGAACCATCGACACCTATCTCCTCTATCGCCTCAGCCGGGGGCGTGTCTTTGCAACCGACCACACCAACGCCAGCCGGACGATGCTCTTTGATATTCGCACGCTTAGGTGGGATGAGCAGTTGTGCGAAATGGCGGGCATTCCCATGAGTGCGCTGGCTCAGCCGTGCGACAGTACCGCAGCCTATGGCGAAACGGATCTCGAGGGTGCGCTCGATCAGCCGCTGCCCATTCGGGGGGTAATGGGTGATTCGCAGGCCGCCCTGTTTGCGCATCGCTGCTTCACGCCTGGCGCCGCCAAGGCCACGATTGGAACGGGCACTTCGGTGCTGTTGAACACCGGCGAGCAGGCGGTTGATGGTGGGGAGGGGGTGGTGACGGCGATCGCCTGGACCCACCGTGGCAAGGCGATTTACTGCCTGGAAGGGATCATCAACTACAGCGCAGCCACGCTCGTTTGGCTGAAGGATCAACTGGGACTGATCCAATCGCTGGAAGAATGCGAGCTGGCAGCTGAACGGGTTGCGGACAATGGCGGGGTCTATCTCGTGCCGGCGTTTGCCGGAATGGGAGCGCCGTACTGGCAGCCGACCGCTCGGGCGGCCCTGGTAGGCATGACGGCCCACTCAAACCGGGATCATGTCCTGCGCGCAGCCCTGGAAGCTATCGCCTACCAGTTGGATGATGTGTTGACGATGATGCGCAAGGACGCTGGGATTGAACTCAAGCTGCTCCATGTCGATGGCGGGGGAACAACCAACCGCTTGCTGATGCAGTTCATTGCGGATCTCACAGGCACAACGCTTCGCCCGGCGACAGTGTCGGATTGTTCGCCCCTGGGGGCGGCCATGGCAGGGATGCTGGGGACGGGCATCCATGCTTCATTGGCGGACCTGGAGAATCTCCAGTGTGACGAGGTGGTCTATTCGCCGATCATGTCGCGCACCGAAGCCCAGCGTTTGCGCGACGGCTGGGCCTTGGCGGTAAAGCAGGTGCTGGCGGGAGTGTCGCAATGAATCAAGCGTCTCCTCAGGGAGAACAGGCTGCCGCTCAGCAGATGCTGGGTGAGGCGTCGGAGGCGCAGTGGATCATGGCTCCGGAGGGGTTTGATGCGCTGCCGCTGTTCCGCAAGACATTTAAGCTGCATCAGCCGGTCAGGCGGGCGATGGTCGCCTGCTGTGGGCTGGGTCATTTCGAATTGTGGATCAACGGCGTGCGCGTGGGAGAGGATGTGCTTCAGCCGGCGTGGACGCAGTACACAAAACGATGCTGCTACGTGATGCAGGATGTGACGGCGCTGCTGACCAAGGGGGAAAATGTCGCAGCCGTCTGGCTGGGCAATGGAATGTACCATGTGGAGGGCAAGGGACGGTATCGCAAGTTTACCGGGTCATTCGGCCCGTTAAAGCTGATCTGGCAGCTCGATATTGAGCAGGCTGATGGCACATCTGTTCGGATTGTCAGTGATCGCACATGGAAGACCGCGCCCGGACCGATTGTCTTCAGCTCGATCTATGGCGGTGAGGATTATGATGCCCGCCGCGAGCCCAAGGGCTGGATGCAGGCAGGGTTTGATGATGCTGCATGGCAGCCTGCGCAGCAGACTGTCGGCCCTGGGGGGCGATTGGTGCTGCAGGAATCGCCGCCACTGCGCGTGATGCAGCGTTATCAGCCGGTTGCGATCCACGAACCCCAGCCGGGCGTGCGGGTGTACGACCTGGGGCAGAACTTCGCCGGTTGGCCGGCCATCACGATGCAGGGTGTGGCAGGAGCGACGGTCAAGCTCATCACCGGGGAACTGCTGGATGAATCAGGACGTGTTACGCAGAAGAATACCGGCTCGCCTGTCTACTTTACATATACCACGCGTAGCCGCGGCCTCGAGCAGTGGCAGCCGCGCTTTGCGTACACCGGTTTTCGATATGTGCAGGCTGAGGGTGACCTGGATGCCCTGGCATCGCTGCAAGGGCAGTTCATTCATGCATCTGTCCCTGTGGCGGGAGGCTTTGCATGCTCAAGCGACCTGTTCAACCGAATTCACGAAATTATTCTGAACGCCATTCGCAGCAATCTCCAGCATGTGCTGACGGACTGCCCGCATCGTGAAAAATTCGGCTGGCTGGAACAGGCCCACCTGATGGGGCCTGCGCTGCTGTACAACTTCGATGCCCTGGGGTTTTACCGGAAAATCCTGGCGGACATGCGGGATGCTCAGCACGAGAACGGCTGCGTGCCGACCACCGCACCGCAGTACACGGTTTTCCCGCCGCCGTGGGGCGAGGTGTTCAACGACTCACCCGAGTGGGGCAGTGCGATCGTGTTGTGTCCGTGGATGGTCTACCAGTTCACCGGGGATCGCACCATCCTGGAAGAGAACTATGACGCGATGGTGCGATATGTCAATTATCTTGCCTCGCGGGCAGAAGAGCACATCATCACGTATGGTCTTGGAGACTGGTATGACATCGGGCCTGGTGCGCCGGGATTGTCGAAACTGACCTCGCCCGGCGTGACGGCAACGGCGATCTACCACGCCGATCTTGTTGCGCTGGCCAAAGCAGCCAAGGTGCTGGAACGGGAAAGTGATGCTGCGCATTACGCCCAGCGAGCAGCGGCGGTGTGCGAAGCCTTCAACCGTCGATTCTTCAATCTTGCCAGCCGGCAATATGACACCGGATCGCAGACAGCCAATGCCATGCCGCTGGCGCTGGGGTTGGTGAAGGCAGAACATCGCCCCGATGTATTGGCTGCCCTCATCCACGACATCACGCATCACAACCATCAGGTGACAGCCGGCGATATCGGGTTCCGCTTCGTGCTCGAAGCGCTGGCTCAAGCCGGGCGATCCGACGTGATCCATGACATGCTCAGGCAGCGGCAGGGCCCGGGCTATGCGTGGCAGATCGAGCGGGGCGCCACGACCCTGAGCGAGGCGTGGGACGCCAATCCGCGGGTGTCCCAGAACCACCTGATGCTCGGTCATGCCGAGATCTGGTTCTACCGT
Organism: uncultured Tepidisphaeraceae bacterium; assembly: GCA_964606625.1. Taxonomy (GTDB): domain Bacteria; phylum Planctomycetota; class Phycisphaerae; order Tepidisphaerales; family Tepidisphaeraceae; genus CALEKX01. The sequence goes on from CAZSJB010000082.1 coordinate 8,435, forward strand.
TACCTGGCAGGTATTTGTGTTGATCTCAGCCGGGAAGGCGCCCAGCAGATTGTCATCAACCCTGCGGTGACGGGAGATCTGACCTGGGTGTGCGCCACCTATGACTCCGTGCTTGGCCGGATTGAAAGTCGCTGGGAGCGGACCGATGACCAGGTGATCCTGAACGTCACGATCCCCGACGGCGCAGGAGCGCGTATCTACGTACCGGGGGTCGACACCGCATGCGATGTCGGCCCCGGCACGCATCACTTCACATCAACGCTTACGCTTGCGGCGGCCAGGTGAAAATGTTCTGACCATTTTTGAGGAACGGCACCGCGTCGCACCAGGGCTTGGTGCCGTCCTTGGTAAGAATTGGCTTGGGTGAGTACTGGCAGAGATAGCTGCGGCGCGGATTTTTCGTGGTATTGGCGCCGCTGCGATGGAAGCAGTTGCTGCTGAAACAGACGATCGTGCCGGCTGGGACGATCACCGGGATGTCCGGGTCG
>CAZSJB010000083.1:0-8920 GCA_964606625.1 uncultured Tepidisphaeraceae bacterium
GGACAAAGCCTCGCGCTACGCGGCAGCCGTCATCCGCGGGCGGGCAGCGTACATCGCCTACCCGGTGTTCGCGGCCTACGCCGAGCACGGCAACATCCCCTATCGCCTCCTCGTGCGCAATATCGTCGACCAGTTGATCGACCAGCCCCTGGTGCGGGTCGGGGGGCCGGTGACGCTTGAAACGACCCTGATGCGCCAACGTCGGCGGACGATCGTGCATGTGCTGCACTACCTGCCGCAGCGGCGAGCCCAGCAGCTTGATATTGTCGAAGACGTCATCCCCCTGCGCGACGTGGCGGTGTCTGTAAAACTGTCAGCTAAGCCGAAAAATGTCCGTCTCGCGCCGCAGGGCGATCGGCTAAGCTTTGCCTATGAGGAAGGGCGCGTCACGTTCGTGATTCCCGAAGTGCGGGGCCACCAGATGGTCGCGATAGAGTAGGCGGCGGCTGGTGGGGTTGAGCTGCAGGTTGCAGCTGGCAGCCGGCTTGTCCAGGATGGGGTAATCTTCCGACGGACCGGGGAGGCAATCCTGACGCGGGTTTGGACCATGGCAGGTGAACAGATGGATCAGCAGTCTCGGCGACAGCTTCACCACGATATTCGCGGCCGGATTAACGGCCTGCAGTTGTGCGTGGCGGCGCTGGAGACATCGCCGAACCGCACTGAGCAGCTCGAGTTTCTCGACGACATCGAGCGGCTCTGCGATAAGCTGGAGAAGCTGTTGTTGAAGCTGGAGGAAATGGATTCGGCTGCCTCGTGATGGCGAGCGATGCCTGGGGGGAGCAGAATCAGGCATTGTAAGCCCTGGCGGCAGCAGAGCATCGGCTCACCCAGGTGCCGGTGGCGGCCGATTCGGCGGCCAGGCGCGACGATGTTTCACTTGATCTTCGGGGCCTGTAGACGTACTTTAAACGATACTGTGGAGGCCCTGGGGTCAACGGCAGCAGGCCTGCGTTGCGGGGTCTCCGGCGGGTAGAAGGCGGGGATCCGAGAGTCCAGTTATATCCCACCTGAAAAGTAGGATATGATGTGGAGGTGTTCCTGATCCGAGGCGGCACGCTTTCATTTATCCATCATCGGCCGCGCGAGATACAGTGTTATCGGGCTTTATTCACCCAGCCCCGATGACGCAGGGACACCCGGGTGAGCGACAATCCAATGGCGCAAAAACTGCTTCACTATGTCGTCCTGGAGCGTCTGGGTGAGGGTGCGCGTAGCACGATCTACGCCGTACAAGATCCCACGACGCGCCAGCAGTTTGCGCTCAAGCACGTCGTTCGCAATGACACGAAGGACATCCGCTTCGTCGAACAGATGGAGACGGAGTTTGAGATTTCGCGGCAATTCGTCCACCCCAACCTGCGCCGCACCTATGACCTGAAGATCCACAAGTCCATGCTCCTGAAGGTCACCGAGGCCTTCCTGGTCATGGAACTGGTGCATGGCAGGGCCTTGGATCAACGGTTGCCCGCTTCGCTGATCGATATCGTGGATACGTTCATCCAGGCCGCCAATGGGTTGAAGGCGATGCACCAACTGGGATATGCCCATTGCGACATCAAGCCAAACAATATCCTCCGCGACGATGAAGGGCATGTGAAGGTCATTGACTTCGGCCAGAGCTGCAAGATCGGCACAGTTAAAGAACGCATCCAGGGGACGCCCGATTACATCGCTCCCGAGCAGGTCCATCGTCTGCCCATCAGCGTCCAGACCGATGTGTTCAATCTCGGCGCAACCCTGTACTGGGCGACCACCGGCCGCAACATCCCCACCCTCTACACCATCAACCGAAAGGCTGAAAACAGCTTCCTCGTGGATGACCGCATCACGCCTCCCCAGGACATTAATCCGCGCGTCCCGCCCGGGCTGAGCAACCTGATCATGGAAATGATCGCCACCAAGCCCAGCAAGCGCCCCGCGGATATGGATGCGGTGCTTACCCGCCTTGAGCTGGCCAAGCATGTCCTGACGCGCGAATTGAACCCCGGTATGCGAGCGCTTGAGGTCGACCCCTACGACTCAGGATTCTTCAACAAACCCGCCTGATCTGCCTTGGGGGTTATCCCTTGGCAAACTTACGCAGGCTGTTGATGGCAGCACGGAAATCCTTGGGAGGATCACACGTGATCTGCCGATCACTGCCATCTGGATGATTGAAAACCAGGCTGACCGCATGCAGTGTCAGCCGATCAATCAGCGGTCGTTCCGGCTGGTGCTTCTTGGCGATATAACCGCGTTTGAACTGGCTGAGAAACAGCCCGATCGGCTGGCCCTCCCGCGGCGGATTGTACAGCGGATCCACCAGCAGCGGATGACCAATATACTTCAGATGTACCCGGATCTGGTGCATCTTGCCGGTCTTGGGAAAGACGCGTAACAAAGCTGCCATGCGATACACCTGCTCAACGCGCCAGTAGGTCACCGCCCACTTCCCCTTTTTCACAACCGCCATGCGTTTGCTGCTGTTGGGATCGACACCTAACGGCGCCTCAATCACGCCCTCCGGCTGGGAAGGTCGCCCATGGACCAGCGCCAGGTACTGCTTTTCGACACGATTGTTTTGGAACTGGTGTGACAGGTGTCGCTGCGCCTCCACATCCTTGGCCATCAATAAAATGCCGCTGGTCTGTTTATCCAGACGATGAACCAGGCGCAGGCGGGGATCGGCTTTGCCCTTCCAGGCAAGGCCCATCTGCTCTGCCAAGCGCTGTAAGAGGCTGTCCGGTTCATCACGACCGGGAACAGTCGCCAGACCGGATGGCTTGGCGACGGCGACGATGCGATCGTCATCGTACAGGAGTGTCAGTGGTGCGTTACGGCCCAAGGTGAATACGTCTCTGGTGGGTGTGCATGAACGGTCAGCTGCCGAACATGCCAACATTCTCCCATTTTTCGATCTGTTGGGTTACCTGCGGTTGTTGCGGACGAATTTGCAGGCTCTGGCGCCACAAATCCAGCGCCTGGCGTCGCAACGATTCATCCAGTTGCAGACCCTCCTGGTATTGGCGAATTTGCAACTCCTCCATCGCGTTGAGTGCCGGATAGTAACGCGGATTCATTTCGAGAGCTTCCTGGTACAACTGCATCGCCCGATCCACATTGCCGGCGGCTGCATAGGCATCCCCCAGACGCCGCACCGCCAGCACTGTACGCTGCTCGGCCACCACCTGTTCCAGGATCGGGATCGCTTCGCGCGGACGCCCCTGCCGAACGAGATTGGCGGAGTAATTGATCCGAACGCCCACCTGCGTGGGATCCATCTCCAGCGATTTTCGATACGCCTGCTCCGCCTCCTCGTGATCCCCAACCGAGTCAAGCACCAGGGCGTAGTTCCCCAGCGCAGCAGCCGACGAGGGATCCAGCGCAACGGCCTTGCGGGCATAAGGCAGCGCGCGCTCTGCATCGCCCAGCACCATGTACGCCAGCCCGATGTTCATATTGGTCTTGGGATCATCCGGCCGCAGGCGCAAGGCCCCCTGGTAGGCGATGATCGCAGCCTCCACGCGTTCCAGAAAGTGATACGAAACACCCAGGTGATAAAAATTGAGGTAATTATACGGATCAAGGGCTGTCAGCCGCTCATAATGCTCAGCCGCCTCTTCATAATTGCCTTCGCGGCGTAAAATATCCGCAAGCATCCCCCGAGCGGTAATGAGCTGAGGATTGTCATCAACCGCCTGCGCCAGCGAGCGAACGGCGGTATCTCGATCCCCCTCCTGAAACGCCTCGTAACCGCGAATATAAGCTGCCATTCCCGACAGCCGTCGATATTCCGCGGGATCCGCCTGCTGCTGGCATCCGGTTCCCCCAATCGCTGTCACAACCGTTCCCAGCGCCAACAGCCAAGCCAATTTCACTCGATCCATTTGCGTCCGCCCATCTACAAGTGAAAGATAAGATATTGCGAACGTTGAATATATGTGCAACGGTAAGGCTCGGTCAATTCTCACCCCCGCAAAGACCGGCCATCACCTGAACCGGGTTGACGCTCCGCTAAGGCGGTTCTAACATCATCCGGCGTGGTGAGGCGTAGCCCCGCACCTGCGCCGGCTGTCTCCAATTGCCGAAATGAAAGGTGCTGTTTTGCGAACCCTTATCGCAATCCCAATTCACAATGAACTGAAGCATATCGACCCGGTCATCAGCAAGATCCAGCGCTTTCACAGCGAGATCCTGGTGGTGGATGACGGCAGCACTGACGGAAGTGCTGAGTTGCTTCAGGCTCGTGATGACATCCATCTGATCCGTCATCCCACCAATCAGGGATACGGACGCAGCATCATTGATTCATTCAATTTTGCTGCGGAAAAGGGGTATGACTGGATCATCACGATGGATTGCGATGAGCAGCACGAACCGGAGCGCATCCCCGATTTTCTTCGTGAAATCGCCACCGATCGGTGGGACCTGATCAGCGGATCGCGCTATATGACGGATTTTGCTGAAAACGACGCGCCTCCCAGTGATCGGCGTGCCATCAACCAGACCATTACCGCCCTTTTGAATGAACTGTTTGATCTGAATCTCACGGACGCGTTCTGTGGGTTCAAGGCGCATCGCACCTCGGCCATGCAGCGGCTGAAACTCACCGAGCCCGGTTATGCATTTCCGATGCAGCTTTGGCCACAGGTTGTCTGGGCAGGTCTTCGGGTAACGGAAATCCCCGTCCGGCTGATCTATAATGATCCGAATCGTACGTTTGGCGGCGTCCTCGATGACGCTGAGTGTCGGCTGAAGCATTACCTGACCGTCCTGCGCACCGAAACGGCAAAACTGGGCCAGACCGCGGCTTCGCGGGCGGTCGCCGAGCGTGCCGCAGCCGTTCCCTGCAAGAGCATCCCGTAAGTGTTTCGTCCATGCCTCAGACCAGTTCATTGATCTATCCTGACTGGAAGGCCCCGTCCGAAGACGCTCAAACGCTCATCTGGCCTGAACCGGCAGAATTGCTTGCGCAGACGCAACACAATCAACAGACACTCTCAGCCTGCGATACCGTCCAGTTCCAGGGAATCCCCCTCTCCCAGTTGCGCAGCCGTACACGCCAGTGGCTTGGCCATGACGACAGTCTACCGCTGATCGCCACAGGACATCAGACCGAGCTCTATCACCCCGGCGTCTGGGTCAAAAATGCCCTGATCCATGCAGCCGCCACCCGGATCGGCGGCGAAGCCTATCACTTGGCCATCGACACCGATGAACCCAAGCATCTGCATTTGCGATGGCCGGGCACCACCGAGCCGATCACCGATGACAATGATCTGGCAACCGCCCGTTGGACCGGGCTGCTCCGCCCGCCCACGCCTCGCCACCTGACTTCCCTCACGGCTGCGATTGAAGACGATGCCGCCGACTGGCCGTTCTCTCCCCTGCTGCCCGAAGTGCTGCACTCGATGCGCACGCTGCTGCTGGAGTCCCAGACGCTGCCCCAGTTGCTGGTAAATGCCACTCACAAGCTCGACTGGAAACTCGGATTGCAGCATCACGCACTGCTCATGTCGCCCGTGTGGATGTCCGAGCCATTCCTGATCTATGTGCATCACCTGCTGGCCCACGCCGAAGCGTTCGCCGCGGACTACAACGCATCGCTGGATGAATATCGGGCCGAGCACCAGGTGCGCTCTCCCGGTCGATCGATGCCCAACCTGGCGCGATCTGATGAGCAACTGGAATGTCCGTTCTGGCTGGACGATCTGTCAGCAGGTACGCGATCGCGCCTGCATGTCCGCCGAGAAGGTGATCAGTGGCGGCTGACCCTGCCAACCGGCGATTCATTTGCTTTTGACCCCAGTGTCCCGGCAGCCGACGCAGCGGCGGATCTGATGAAGTTCCTGCGCAGCGCCCGGTACCGGATCGCACCGCGGGCCTTGACCACGACGCTCTTTATCCGCCTGTTTATTGCGGACCAGTTCGTCCACGGCATCGGTGGCGGCCGATACGATCAGGTCCTCGACCGAATCATCCAACGCCACTTCGACATCCAGCCGCCTTCTTTTTCCGTCACGACCGCGACGCTCTTTTTCCCCACCGCCGTCAACCGTGAACGAGCATGTCTTGCGTGTCTCCGTCAGCAAGGCCATCACCTGCGACACAACCTGCTGTCAGACAAGCGCCAACTCGTTCAAGCCATCGAACAAGCTCCGCGCCGCTCACGGGAACGCAGCCTGCTGTTCCAGGAAATGCACCGCCGCCTAGCCGAGGCACGCACCGATCCGCGTCTGCAACAGTGGGAACAGAAATGGAAAGAAGCGCTCGAACATGCGCGCGAGGACCAGGTCATCTTTGACCGTGAACTGTTCTACGCCGTCCAGCCGCGCGATCGCCTGGAAAGCATGATTGAGCAATATACCCAGATGTTCTCAACCGCCTGATAGCGGATATAGCGTCCGGGGCGTTCACCATTCTCCCTGCCCCACGGACACCCCGTGCCACTCAGCAAGTATTCCGTTATCGTTAGCACGACTTATGCAACTTGCATTTTCCACCAATGCCTTCACACGATTCAGTCTGCTGGAGGCCCTGCGCGCGATTCGTTCCAGTGGATTTGCCGGAGTTGAGATTCTTGCAGACATTCCCCATGCCTATCCGGCTGCGATTGATCAGGCACTGATCGATTCCGTGCGACGTGAGCTGGCTGCACTCCAGCTCACGGTTTCCAATGTCAACGCCAACTGCTCCTTTGGCTATTGGAAAGACGCTCCTCCCGAGCCCTACTTCGAGCCAAGCCTCATCAGCCCCAATCCGCAACACCGTCAGGACCGCGCGAATCTCATCCGCCGAACGATCGACTTCGCCGCCGCAATTGGAGCAGCCAATATTTCGATCACCTCCGGCAGAATGCTCGGCGGCATGCCGCCTGCTCGCGCAGCCGCCCAGTTCCGTGAATCCATTTTGCCTTTGCTCGATCACGCCGAACGTAAAAACGTCAATATCGGCATCGAATGCGAACCTGGCCTCTACATAGAATGGGCCACTGAACTGCAACAATGGATCGATGATCTGGCCCATCCCCGCCTGGGCGCCAATCTTGACATCGGCCATTCCCAGGTTCTTGGCGAAAGCATCCCCGACACGGTCCGCCTCCTTGCAGATCGCATCTGGAATCTGCACGTCGAGGACATTCCCGGCCGTAAGCATTACCACATGATTCCTGGTGAGGGCACGCTCGACTGGGAGGAACTTTTGGGCGCGCTGAAGACCATCGGCTATCAACGTTTCTTGACCGTCGAGCTCTACACACATACAGACGATCCGCACACGGCTGCTCAGCGCAGTCATGCGTTCCTTAACCGGCTGCTCAATACCTCCCAATCTCGATGATTGCCCCTTTAACTGTCATTCTCATGACCAAGCTGCCCCGTCCCGGCAGTGTCAAGACGCGCCTTCAGCCGGATTTAACCCCCCAGCAGGCAGCGGACATCCATCATGCGATGCTCGTGCATGTGGTGGAACGACTGGCTGAGTTTCAGCCAACCGAGCTGGTCATCTGTTTCGATCCTCCCGATGCCGGATCGGCGATGCAGGCCCTGCTGCCACGGATCAACGCAAGATTTCTCCCCCAATCCGCCGGTGACCTGGGTGCCCGGCTGGCTACCGCCAAGTCCGCACTGGCCAATCCACACTCGGTCCTGTTCCTTGGCGTTGACTCTCCCGATCTGCCAACCGATCATCTCATACAGGCAGCCCGGCTTTGCCGGGAAGCCGATGTCGTGCTCGGCCGGACACGTGATGGCGGATACTGGTGCCTGGGGCTGGGGCCTTCGGTTCCAGCCGATCGGCTGTTGCACAGGATCGACTGGTCCAGCGGACGAGAGGCAGATCAGACCATCGCCGCTGCAGAGCGCATCGGGTTATCGGCTGCGCTGGCTGATGACTGGGACGATGTCGACAACATCGAAGATCTCAATGGCCTGATCGAACGACTCGGCCAATCAACCGATCTTCGCGACATCCATCTGCGATGTCGCCTGACAAGTATAATAGAGGTGAAACAGAATGACTGATAGCACGCCCAATCCCGACAACAACGCTGGTACGGCATTGCCGCCGTCAACGGTGCTGATCGTCGACGACAATGCGCAGAACGTCGAACTGCTCCAGGCTTTCCTGGAATCGCTTCCGGTGAACATCATCACCGCCTCGGATGGGGTCGAAGCCCTTGAAAAGGTCGCTGAGCACAATCCCGACCTTATCCTGCTCGACATCATGATGCCCCGCATGAGCGGGTTCCAGGTTTGTCGCAAGCTGAAGAGCGACCCCGCCACCCGCGATATCCAGATTCTCATGGTGACCGCCCTCAACGAACTGGGCGACATCGAGCAGGCCAGCGAATGCGGCACGGACGACTTCGTCTCCAAGCCCGTGAACAAGTTCGAGCTGCTCACCCGCGTCAAAAGCCTCCTGCGCGTCCGGCACCTCAAAAATGAGCTGGAACGCGCCCTCACCTATCTCAACGAAATCGAGCAGGACGATACAACCAGTTCCTGATGGCACAGGCTTTTTGGCCACCCCCGGCACAGGTCCTTCACACCGCATTCACACACGCGGAGACACAGGCATGAAGACATACTTTATCTACGCGTTGCTGTTGTTGATGGCCTGCACCGCGACTGCACACGCCCAGCCCACGACGGCTCCGGCTGGCAAAACACTCCAGCATTCGCGTGAAAAGTACCGCATCATCAGCCAGCCCGATGAGGTGGTCTCGGTACTGGAGAACGGTTTGACGGTCATCGTCAAGCGGGTCCCGTCGCCCGCCCTCACGGTACGGGGGTACGTGCGCACGGGTGGCATTTACGAAAGCCAGTGGCTGGGCGGCGGGCTGTCGCACCTGCTTGAGCATCTCGTTGCCGGCGGATCAACTCTCCAACGCAGCGAAGCCGAGAACCGTGAAATTCTCCAGATGCTCGGCAACAACTCC
>CAZSJB010000084.1:0-1785 GCA_964606625.1 uncultured Tepidisphaeraceae bacterium
GGCTGTGGCGCGGGCCAGCAGCGTCTTGCCGGTTCCCGGCGGGCCGAACAGCAGCACGCCCCCGCCGCCGCGTATGCCGAATCGCTCAGCCAGCTCAGCATGGGTGAATGGGTAGATCATCCGCAGGCGGATCTCTTCCTTTACCTCCTCCAGTCCGGCGACATCGTCGAAACGGAGGGCCGGCTTCTCGCGAACGATCCACTGGCTGGCCGATGGGCTGCCATCTCCTTCGGGGGAGGCTTCCCGGCGGGTCGTTTCGCGCCGAACGCCAGTCGGCTGACGCTTCTGCTGCGCTGCCTGCTCGCAATCCCGCGCCAGTTCCAGCAGCCGCTGCGCAATCTGATAGCGCGCTTCGCGCAGAGCTTGGCCGCGTGCGGATTTGCTCAGCCCAGCCATCACTCGTGCCGCTTCCAGCAGGTAGATGCGTGCCGGCTCCCACTGCCCAGCCCGTCGCGCATCCAAGCCCTTGCGCCGATACCGCTCAAACGTGTCAAATGAAGTGTCCATGGCGGATGCGTTCCTGCTGCCCCAATCACGCCTCAAAACGTATTCCGCCGCTCGTCGTGCCCTTTCCCCGCGACATATCCCATGATCACCATGTACCCCACCATGAACGTCACCACGGCGATCGCCAGTGCCAGCGTCGTGTTGAGCATGACAAAGAACCACACCAGCAACGCCGCCACCGCCACAAAGGCCAGAACATACAGCACCGTGTTCATCCACCGTCGCTTGCGGCTGGTGTCGATCTCCAGCTCGATCGGGGAAAAGTCGCCGCTGCTGTGCGTTGCGTGGTTGTTCGTGGAGTTATCCATTGTGTTTCATTGTAGACAAGCCACAGGAGCTTGGCACTCGAACGTGCATGGCTCAGTCTCCGGAAGACTCCGCTGCAATGCACGATCCCTGCGCACTTCGCGATGAGCGGTCAGATCACGTCAGCTCCAGCGGGAACGGCGTCAGGTTTTCCACGCCATCTTTCGTCACCAGGTAGTTGTTCTCCAGCCGAATCCCGCCGCGATACGCTTCGCCGTAGACACCAGGTTCAATGGTGAACACTTCGCCTTCGATCAATACATCATCCCACTTGGGGTTGATGTGCGGATACTCGTGCGGCTGAAGGCCGACACCATGCCCCAGGTGATGCACCATGCCCGTGCCGATCGTCTGCTTAAGATGCTCATCCACGGCACGATAAATATCGATGCATTTCACGCCCGGTCGGGCCATGCGTTCAACGATCGGGAAGCAGTCCACAATCGCCTGCCACAGCTCCCGCTGGGCATCGGTCGGCTTGCGATCGACAGCGATAGCGCGGCAGTTGTCAGCGAAATAGCCTCGATAGGCTGGGCCGAGGTCCAGAATGTACAGTTCGCCAGCCTGGGCGTGATGTCCGGCGCGCGGCGGTCCGCCGGGAACCCCGCAGGCAAAGTCATTACCCAACAGGGCTGACAGCGGCTCCCCAGCCGTTTCCACGGCTGCGGCGTGAAGCTGGTTGAAGACCTCGATCTCGGAAATCCCCGGCTGGATGATTTCTCGGGCTCGCTCGTACATCGCCCGGGTGCATTCAGTCGCTCGAGCCATCAATGCCAGTTCATCCGGATCCTTCACCCGCCGCAACTGATGCAGAATCTGGTCGATCGAGACATAAGATCCCGACCGTTGCAGCATCACCTGCGACACCGCAGCCGACTGGTCCACCCCAACCCGGGCGGCCTTGTTCGCGGTCAGAAACTCCACCACTTTCTCGGCCACGGCAGCCGGCTGCTTCTGATGAAAGGTCGAAAA
>CAZSJB010000084.1:1795-8918 GCA_964606625.1 uncultured Tepidisphaeraceae bacterium
TACGCCACCGCGACATCCGCAGCCGCCCGCTCGTTGGGCTTATTGGCAGTGACCAGGCAGGAGCGGCCGTCGGCCAGGATGATCATCGCCGACTGCTGGGTCCACTTGGTCCAGTGCGTGGAAAAGTAATAGACATGATGTGGAGCCCCCACTATGGCGGCATCCAGTTCCCGTTCAACCAATATTTCCGCCAGACGCTGCTGGCGCTGTCGCGCATGATCTACGTCCAGCATGCCGTCACTTTACGCAACAGCAACGCAACGTCCACCCATCAAGCCCCAAGCCCGCCGGTTTACAAACCGACAGGTCATGGGAACACCGGCGCGATATTGTTCTGCGTGCCATCGGGGCAGACGGGGGTCATGATGGCGCCGGATCGCTCATAATCGCGCACGCTCACCCATTTCGCATCGGGATCACGGGCCTTCTTGACCTCCTGGCCGGCTTCTATCTGCTCGTAAGCTTCCAAATCGTAGTTGCCCGCAGCGGAAGATTTTTGTGCCCGTTCGGCGGCAGCTTTGGCTTGCGGGGTGTAGCGCTCCAGATACGTGGGAAAGACCGTTTTGCCGTCATCGCAGGTGAACAATTGAACGCGGTACGCCGTTTTGCCTTCATGCTCGAACGGCGCAACTTTGCTGATGTCATCCTCGAACCAGGTCTGGCCGTCGTCGATCGTGTAGTAGGCCCTGGTGGGGATCCTTGGCCGCGTCAGGTCGGCTTGCTCTTGCTCGGTCAGGGGTTCGGCTGCCTTCTCGGCGTCGAAGGTGTCTTCGTCCGCGACCGGCCAGAGGATGCGGTCGTTAACGTGGGTGTGGGTGAGCGTGTCAACGAACTGACGGGAGGAGGTGGTGTCGGTACGATCGTCATTGGCAGCTTTGGTGTAGATGTTGTCGCGATGGACCCCCGCGAACGGCGTTTTCTCAAACGACACATGCCCGTCTCCATGGAGGACGTTCTGACCGTCGCGGTTGTGATTGGGGCTGTTGCCCAGGCGAAGCAGATCCCGCTCGGCACTGGGGTTATACGCCGGATCGGTGATGTCGGTGGCGCGCTTGCCGGGATTGAGATCGGCTGCCACGACAAACTCAGGGTCCAGATCGGCGTGCCAGCGGTATCCCTTTTCCGCGGCCTCGCGGCTGGGATAGGGCGTCGCGACGCTATAACTCAGATTGCGCTTGGAACTGAAGTTGGAGCGCCGCATCGACCCCTCGCGATTGAACGCCCCCCTCTCATGAATAGTACTTGCACAAATGAACACCTCCGGGCCGATATCCTGCGTCCGGATCAGCAGAAACAGCGCAGCCGTCACATCGTTATACGCCGGCGCGCCGTTCTCCCCTTTCTGTCCCGCCAGCGGCTCATACGTCTGTTTATCGGTGACAAATGGATTAACAGCTTCGGGGACGGTAAAGGCCGCCAGGGGATGGGTTTCCAGATCCGGGCTGTAATGCGTCCGCGGATACTGTTGGCGGTTCTCATTGGCGTAGAGCAAAAGCGTCATCCCGATCTGCCGGAGATTGCTGGCGCAACGGACGCGGTTGCTAACTTCGCGCTGCTCCTGGGCCCAGACAATCCCAACACCGGAAACGAAGACCAGGACAACCAGAACAATAACGATGTCAGCCAAGCTGACGCCACGACGAAGCGAAGATCGGCGCATGAAGGGCCTCCTTGGAGAAATGAAATCCCGCCGGCTCCCAATCCGGTGGGGCAGCCATTGTGTTAATCAGCCTGAACCGAATCAAGCAAAAATACGCATATCGCTTGACGGACGGCAATTGTTCGGGTAAAGTCAGATATGAGGGATGGGCAGACGCTCAGCGCTTGCCCACGCATTTGTGTTGCATCTGCTGGGGAGATGTAACAGATTGCAACGTTTTCAAAAAAACGAAGCCGCGGTAAGGGTGCGGCTGACGTTTGCCTCTCTGTCAGCCTGGGTCAATGAACGAAGATTTTGCCCGCAGCCATCGTGCCGAGAGTGAGCGTCGGCCCTTCCTTTACCCGCAGGGTCATGGAATCCGCAGCCGGATTGGTTTCCAGCACATCCAGCGATACTCCAGGCGTCAGGCCGTTCTGACTGGCAAATCGCAGGAAAGACTCCTCCTGATCATCAATACGGGCGATCCGAACCGACTGACCTGCCTGGGCTTGAGAAAGGCGGATAGTATCCGGAGCAGTCATCTGCCCGCTGGCCGAGGGAATGGGATCGCCATGCGGGTCGAACTTGGGATGGCCCAGCAGGATGTCGATCTTCTCGAGAACTTTGTCGGAAATGGCGTGCTCCAGTTCCTCGGCTTCAGGGTGGACTTCTGACCAGTCCAGCCCAAGAACCTTCACCAGGAGCATTTCCACCAGCCGATGCCGCCGCAGTACGTGCAACGCCAACTGCTCCCCGCCGTCGGTCAGCCGGACGCCCGAGCGGGGTTCATACCTCACTAACCCCGAATCCGCCAAGGTCTTGACCATGCTGGTCACCGTGCCGGGCGTCACCTGCATCGCAGCAGCCAATCGCCCCAGCGACACCAGCGCCGCCGGATCCCGCTGCTGCTCGAGAAAAATCTGCTTGAGGTAATCCTCAACCGTACTGCTGGCCATAACTCCAAAAGATACCCAACAGGGAGTATTTGTCGATTATCCCAAGTGACACCCCAAATTTATTGTTAAATTCCCTTTTGTCCCTCTCGCCAGCTATTTTTCCACTGCTTACACTTTAGGCATGAACAACGCGCAGCCGCCCACTTCCATTGCACCCGCTTCTGTCCGCGACCAGGAAATCAACATCCTGACACAGATCGCGTCTATTCTTTCATCGACCCTCGATCTGCGAGAAGCATTTCAGCAGATGATGCAGCTGGTTTCTGACAATCTGCACATGCACAGGGCAACACTCGTCCTGTTGGATGAGTCCACCGGCCGTCTGCGGACCGAAGCCGCCATCGGTCTGACAGCCGAAGAGATTGACCGCGCCCGCTATGCCCTCGGTGAAGGAATCACCGGCACAGTGGTCGCCACCGGTCGGCCGCGCATCGTGCCGGATATCCGCCAGGAGCGAGATTTCCTCAACCGCACCGGCCGCTTCAATCTTGATGACCTGAGCATGGCCAGCTTCCTGTGCGTGCCCATCAAGATTGAAAACCGCACCGCGGGCGCGTTATCGGTGGATAAACCGCTCACGCCTCCAGATCAGTTGGAGGCCGACCATCGCTTCCTCAACATCATCGCAGCCTTTCTCGGCCAGGCCATCCAGATCAACCGAATGGTCATGCGCCAGAAAGAAGAACTGCTGGAGGAAAACGAACAGCTTCGTGCGCAGGTCCGCGACCGCTACCGGTTTGAAAACATCATCGGTGACTCGCCGGCCATGCACGAGGTCTTCGCCACCGTTGGCCAGGTCGCCAACAGCCGGGCCACCGTCCTTCTGCTGGGCGAGACGGGCACGGGCAAGGAAATGATCGCTAAGGCGATCCACTACAACTCGCCGCGCAAGGATCGTCCCTTCATCCGCGTCAACTGCGGCGCGATGGCCAGCACCCTGCTGGAGTCAGAGCTGTTCGGCCATGTCAAAGGAAGCTTCACCGGCGCCATCCGCGATAAGGTCGGCCGGTTTGAGGCCGCTGACGGCGGAACGCTCTTCCTGGATGAAATCGGAACCATGGAGCCACAACTCCAGGTGAAGTTGCTGCGCGTCCTCCAGGAACGGGAGTTTGAGCGCGTGGGGGATACCAACACCATCCGCGTCGATGTGCGTGTCATCGCAGCCACCAACGTGGACCTCCAGGAGGAAGTGGCTCGTGGAAACTTCCGTGAAGACCTGTTCTATCGGCTGAATGTTGTCAGTATATACCTGCCGCCCCTGCGCAATCGACGCGAGGATATCCCCCGCCTGATCGACTACTTCCTCGACAAGTACAACCAGCTCAATGACCGCTGCCTGCGACGGATCAGCCGCGAGATGCTTAACATCCTCATGCGCTATCCTTGGCCCGGAAACGTCCGTGAGCTGGAAAACGCCATTGAACGGGCGGTCGTCCTCTCGCGCGATGAGGACTTCACGGAAGATCTGCTGCCGTTGAGCGTACGCATGTTCGCCCAACAGCGCCGCCAGACCCCTACCAGCGAATCCACCGAAGCCCTTACCCGTCGTTTGGCTGAGCAGGCCATCCAGGATTACGAGCTGCGCGAAGGCGAGATTCATCAACTCGTCATCGATCAAGTCGAAGCCGCCCTCATCGAACGCGCGCTGGCCAAGTGCGGCGGCGTCAAAACCAAAGCCGCCGACTTCCTGGGAATCAACCGCAATACCCTGAACAAGAAGGTGAAGGACCTGGGAATTGAGAGTCTGGATTAGGCGCTTTGGCGTAAATGCCAAAGCACCAGGAGCTCAAGGCTGGAGGAGGAGAAATGAGCGACTGGGTTGAACCTGATTCGTGAGCTGGAGGCATTCGTGCATACGGCGATCGGCGGATCATTTGCTCAAAGTGCCGCCCCCTCTTGCTCTTTTCCCGCACTCCTTAGTGTTCATCTCCCCCGCAAGGCCTTCACCAGCTCATCCTTGCTCATCCGGCTGCGGCCGGGGATCCCGCGATCTTTGGCCATATTGTACAGCTCGTCCTTCGAGCGATCTGCCAGGGAGCGGTTGGGATTACCCGTTCCCTGAGTCGTCTTATTCGGCGTGCGGCCATGTTCGCGACGGCTCTTATTCACGGTGCGAGCCGCGATCTCCTTGGCTCGCTTCTCGCTGGCGCCGCGTTTCTTTGAACTGTCCTTGATATGCTCGTACTGCCGCTCGTCCTTGTTGCTCCACTTGCTGGTCTGGCCGCGTGGCATATGAACCTCCAATCAGAAACGTGTGAGACATCCAACCGATCTGATGCAAATCCAATGCCATCCGCAGCCTCATTCAATCCGCCCCATGCGCGAAATCGGCCAGTAAATCCACGTAGCGCGGCCGCGGAGGGCGTCGCGTTTGACAGGACCAAAGTAGCGGGAGTCGTGGGCCACTGCACTGTTATCTCCGAGGACGAAGTACTCGTTATCGCCAAGGTTGAACTCATCGGATATGCGATAGCGCGGATGCGACACCTCAAGTGTCACACCCTGCACATGAACCGGCGGCGTTGCCCTCTCGCCGTTGATGTGCAAAGCGCCGTCCTTCATCGTGAGCGTATCACCGGGCAGGCCGACCACGCGCCCAACAAACAAGTGCTGACCGAGGTCGATCGGGGCATAGTAGACGGCGATGTCCCAACGCTGGGGTTCAAGAAGCTTATGGTTGAGAACGCGGTCACCATCCGCAATCGTCGGCTGCATCGTCAGTCCGGGAACGACCAGTGCCTCGACCGTTGGCAGCTTCCAATATTGGAATATGACGAACAGCGGATGAGCGAAGAGGCCGACCCCGAACACAAGCAAACCAAGCCCGTACCGCACGACCGGTGCCGCGGGTCGCGGCAACTGCCGTCGATGCGCCGTGCGGTAGGCGTCCACCCACAACGCCAGTTCGAACAACACCCCCAGCGGGATGAGCACCAGCAACGCCGGCACGGTCTGATAGAAGCTCATCGCCGTGAAGGTGGCGAGCGTCAACCCCACCCACGCGCTGAACCAACCGATTGCCCGCTGTCGCGCACCGGCGGCCAGATGACCCAGCCCCGGCAGAAGCATCGACAGCGCCACAGCCAGAAACCCCCGCCCCCGCCGGCTCGGCTCGACTGCCTGCGGCGTCGCATATTTGATTGTCTGCGTCATGAGGGTGTATTATGCGACACGCCCAACCCGCCGCAATCAAAATCCGCGGGCGAAGCGTGCACCACCCTCGCAGATCATCTGTATTCATCTGTGGTTCATCCAGACTTTACATTCGGCAGGACATCCTCGATCTCCAGCGGGGCTTCCGCGAGCTTCTGGCGATTCGAGACGACGCATGTTCCACCGCGGGGGTAGTTCTGCTCGAGCTGTTCGAGAACCGCCCGCTTGACCTCCGCCAGCTTGGCGGAGAGCAGCGCGGCATGAAACTGCTCGCGGCGTTCACGCGTGTCACCGGTGATGTGCCGCACCAGCGCCTGTGAGGTCGCCTCGGCTGGCCGGATCGGCCGCTCCGCCGACTTGGCGGTGCTGATGATCGCGCGATCGATCGTCTCCTGCGTCCAATCAGCTTTGCGAACGTAGTCCAGCGTGCCGTCGAACACATCCAACGTCCGCTTCACCCAGGGATCGCGATAGCTGTAGAAGTTCCACGACCGCATCGCCCCGCTGTACCCGCAGCCACCGCCGTAGGCAGTGCCCTTGAACCGGATCTCATCGAGGATGTAATCCAGGCTGACGATGCGTGCCCCGACGCTCAGCAGCGGCGCATCGGGATGCGACAGATGCGGTGCGGGAATCACCCGCGAGCAGAACGCCACCTGCATCGGCGCCGCCAACCCCTGCATCGGCTGGCTGACCTGTGGCGGATCGACCTGGAGGGCATCGATCGGCTCAGCCCGCATCGCATGCCCCCACGATTCAACCGTTCGCCGCACGAGTTCCGCCACTGATCCGGTCCCGGTGAAACTAACCGTCAGCCCGGATCGGTTCAGCATCCGCGCGCGAATCTCCTCGATCCGCTGGATGATGCTCTCCTGTTTTTCGCCGAAGTTATCCGACAGCGATGTGATCAGCCGGGCCTGGGGCAGACCGTTCATCAGATCCGACACGTACGACTCGACATTCAGCCCCCGCGCCGCGTGACGCTGGGCAATCGCCAGCCCGTTCTCCACAATGGCTGTGCGATGCATCGCAGCCGACTGCGCCAGCACGTCGCGCAGCCGTTCAGTATCGCGCGGATCCAGCTCAAACATCAGGTCCCGCAACACCTCCAGCGCCTGTTCGGCATGCTCATCGAGGAACTTCACCGCGAATTGCGCCCGCCGCAGGCAGAGATGCGCATCGCCGACATTGGTCGTGCAATACGGGTTGAAGCTGATCCCGCCGGTGTAGGCGGCGATGCGCTCGGCAATCTGGATATACGACTGCCCGGCTGCCCCCATCTTTCGAACGCAGTCGCCATACAGCGGCAGCGTCGCCAGCAGCTCCAGCGGCAGGTGCGACAGATCGAAATCGACCACCAAGTAGTTCACCCCAT
>CAZSJB010000085.1:0-3554 GCA_964606625.1 uncultured Tepidisphaeraceae bacterium
CGACGGAACGCAAACCTTGGCGGCCCACCACCTGATCGCAACGCTCCGGCCAACGGACACGGCTGAGCCGCAAGCCACGTCGCAACAGATAGTCCTCGATCGGCTGATCGCGATTGATGCAGCCGAGTACACCCACGCCGACGGCCAGCGTGCCGTAGCCGACCGGATCGAGGTTGTCATAACCGGGGATCAACCTACGATCACCCTGTTGGGCGACGCAACCATGGGCGACGATACCACCACCGTGCGCGGTCCCCATGTGCAGGTCCTGACCGCCGAGCAAATTATCCGCATCATCGGACCGGGCATGCTTGAAGCCAGCGTTCAGACTGATCCCGGTACTGACCCGCGCCCCCTAAGTGTCGAATGGAACAAAAACGCCGTCGTTGACGGCAAAGCCAATCGGGTCGATGTCACTGGCGATATCGTCGTCACCACCAGTGCCCCTGACGGTGCTGCTCATGGCATCACCAGCCGCGCACTGGCAATGAGATTGGCGGATGTTGAATCGGAGCGATCCGTTCTGCCTGACGACCGTCAGCGGCAAGACCGCTCGGAGCTGCTCGAGCGCAAACGCGTGGAGTCGGTTGTGTTTGACGAGGACGTGGTGCTGACCTCAATGCGGTCTGACGAAGCAGGACGGGTATTGAGGCGATTTGTGCTCAAAGCGTCGCGTCTTGAGTATGAACCGCAGCGACGCCGGATGGTCGTCCCAGCCGCCGGTGGGCTGGCGTTTGAGGATCATCCGCAGAACCCAGATCAGGCGGATGACACAGGCAATCAACTCTTCGGTACCACCGGCATGCGGTGGAGCAAGCAACTGGTATACGATGAGCGCGAGCAGCACATCACCCTCGATGGAGATGTGCATATCCTTCATCAGCCGGATCCCAATCAGAAGCAGCCATCGTTCCAACTGTGGGCACGAACCGTTACTGCGGAACTGCAGGCGGCAGAACAGGAGCAGCCTGCCGGGAAAGAAGGTCTTGCTCGCCCAGACCTTCGACGGCTGATCGCCGAGCATAACGTGCGATTCGAATCTCGCGGAATCGAACTGGAAGCTGTCCGTATCGAGCATGACCCGCAGACGGGAATGGTCATCGCCGCAGGTACACAGGACGCCCCCGTGGAAATTCACCGCGGCGTTACGCGCGGCGCTTTCCGCGAAGCTCGCTTCAATCTCCGCACCGAGCAATTGCAGGTCATCGACTTCCGGGGCAATGTGCGGCAGTGAATCAATGGCCACTCTGCCGAGATGCAAATCGGCGAGGCAGCGAGGCCAGGATTGTGCATACACTGCACTGGATCGGCGTATACCGCAGTATCAGCGCGAATCGCTTCGCGCTGTCGACGGAAGTTCAATACCTTACAGCAATCCCGTTGCCATCAGCCATTGGCGGGCGATCAGCATGTGACCGGATGAGGAAGGATGCACGCCATCTGGTGCCCATTCAATGTCCGGCCGCAGCCGCATCGCTTCCAGGAAAGGATCATGTAACTCAACCACCGCCGAAGCCCGGAACTCCTCGCCCAGCATGTGGACCGCACGCACATAGGGCTTGAGTGCTTCGTTGCCGCCTGCGGGCGCAGGGGGTGAAATGACGCTCGGCTCGCAGAGTACAATTGCACATTCGGGCAATGTCTTGCGCACCTGGTCGAGAATGGAACGATATGTTTTGATGTACTGGTCGATCGGCACACCCGACGGGTTGTCTTTCCTCAGCCCATGCCATACGTCGTTGATGCCGATCTTGATCGACAGTACGCTGGGTTTGAGATCCAGCACATCGCGCTGCCAGCGATTTGCCAGGTCGGTCACCTTGTTGCCGCTGATGCCTGTATTTATCACCTCGGGGGCATTTTCGGGATCCTTGGCACGAAGGTAATCGCGCACAATCCGCGGATATCCGCTGCCGATCTGTTCCTTGCATTCACGTCGGCCACAGTCGGTGATACTGTCGCCGATAAACAGAAGTCTGGTGTTCCGGTCGATCGAGATAGCCATGCCATCGTTGTAGCGACCATGTCCCTAAAAAACCAGAGGTCGAGAAGACTGTGCGCCGATTCAGCAGCCGGCTGGTGGGCGAAATCAACGATCAAGGAGGGATCAGCTCAGGCGGAATTGCTTCTGGCGAACTGATAGCCCGGTGCGGTTGATCTGGGCGTCGAATACGGCCCCCAGGGAACCCGGTCGCGCAGCGCGGTCTGTCAGTGCCTGGCGAAGCCGGTCAGCCTGTTTAGCATCCCGGCAGAAGAAATAGGCAAATCCACCACCGCCAGCCCCGGCGAGCCCGGCTGCCAGGTAAAGCTCGCGCAACTCGAGCATCAGCACATCTACTTCCGGGGTGGTGCTGCCGGGATACAGATCCTTCTTGATCTGCCAGTAGCGGGCGATTTCGCTACCGGCTGCGCTCCAGTTGCCTTTCAGAAGTGCCGATCGTAGATCGGCTGCTCCGCGGCGCAGCGACTCCATTAAACCCAGGATTACCGGCTCGCGCGCCAACCATCGGCCCATCACCCGCCGCAGAATATCCCGTGCCAACCGCTGCTGACCGGAGAAATAGACCACCAGCCGCTCTTGAAGCGCTGCATATCGAGCCTCGGAAAGCGTAAGCTGCTCCACCACCGGCCGTTGTGGAATACCGGCTGCGCTGACTGTCGATTTCACGCCTCCCACGATCCCGCCCACCTGATCCTGCCAGCCGCCGCCGGTGCTCAGCCGCTGCTCAAGCAGCAACGTCTGCGCAATGAGTTCATCATGCGTTGTCTTGCGGCCGCGCAGGCGATGCAGTGCCGCCAGCAGCGTGGCTGCGAGGATACTGCTCGTGCCCAGGCCCGATCCCTTGGGTACGCGACACTCGGTTGTGATATGCAGCCCTGCGCCCAGCCGCCGCAGTGGCCCGCTAAGTCCGGCGATGCCCAGTGCTACCTTATGCAGTGCAAACGGATCGTGGACATCAACCGGCTTATCCGGCAGGTTGGGAAGTGTGATGGTTTGTCCCAGGTCATGGCTTTCCAGCACGATTTTCTGCTCTTGCAGCGTGCGGACAACTGCCCGGACCGGCGGCCGGCCATTCAGGTCAATCGCGACATTGATCACATGCCCGCCTCGCTCATAGCAGTAGGGGGGCGTGTCGCTCCAGCCGCCTGCCAGATCCAGCCGCACGGGTGACGTGGCCGTCACTTCGATCCCGGGCTGAAGCTTTAAAGGGGCAGAATGCTCAACATGGATCGCGCGCTGGGCTAGTTCGCTAGCTAGTGCGATGCGCTCGAAACTGCGCTGCATGAGGAGTTCTATGTCGCGGTGCGCCCGAGCAGGGTCCGGATAATCGGGCCGTTGCAGAAGCTGGCTGGCGCACCAAAGCGCACGGGCCTGGTCGAGCAGGCGATTGGGATCGGCTGTGGGCTGGCTGCCCCATGATTCGATCATCTGTTCGCCGGCATGGTAGGCAGCCGGGCTGGCGTAGTGTCCGATGATCGCCCCGACAGGCGTATCTTCACGTCGCTGGATGGTGCGAATCAGGTCGGTGCTCTGTAACTGGGCTGCGATAATC
>CAZSJB010000085.1:3564-8862 GCA_964606625.1 uncultured Tepidisphaeraceae bacterium
GACCATGCTCATCGAGTAACGGGTGGTCTTGCGCCACGCAGTGATATCGGCAGCGCGGGGGCGTTCGTTCGTGATCCGCGTGATAAGGTGCGCGCTGTCTCGGCGGAGCGTTGCCGGGAAGAGACGGGCTGTCCAGAGAGTTCGTCGCTCGGCTGGAATGCCCGGCCAGATATCCCGCACGGTGACGCCCATGCGCTGCATCCACTGGTCAATTGGCGCGTTGAGAAACTGGCAGCTGCCCTCGCGCAACAGGCCCTTGAAATCGTCTTCAATACCGCAGCAGATCTGCACGAACAGCAGTTTGCCTGTGCCATCCCGCACAGGAACCTGGAAGAGCAGACGCTGATCATCGAGAGCCAGGGGACGCTTGGTCGCAACCACTTGTGATACGACGCTGCCGCAGCCAACGCGGATCCGCCCCTTGAGGATACTGTGTTCGATCACGCTGCCTTCGCCCAGTTGTCCGGATTGACCGTCGGTGTTGAACAGAAGGCTGTGGTAGACACGCTGGGATGTGCCCAGTGGCCACTGGCTGTGCGCCAGAACGTTCTGCTGGAACAGATCAGCCGCCGGTGAAGCCGCTGCCCCGGTCATCGCATCGCGGAACTGACGGGTTGTGCCTAGGTGCAGGAACTCACCACCGACTTCCATGGCATGAAAGGGCGTGCCGTGTAGCCGGTCCCAGATATCGCGGCGAAGGGCAGGCGACTTGCCTTCGGCGACAAAGGATTTGCGATCGCGTCCTGATGTAATGGCCGCTGCCATCTCTTCATAGAGATCAAGGGCGGTATTATGCTTTTCGTGGACAGGTTTGCGCATTCGCTTGCCGATTCCCGCCAGGTCGCAGAGATCACGCGTGCGCTGCGCGTCAAAGAAAAGCAGCCCGGAATCAATCAGTACCCTGCCCTGTGCATCGGTGGCGCGTTGCTTGCGCATGGTCGGTACGTCAACCTTCTGCAGCGTATGGGTGATGCGACCGCGTCGATTGATGATGAAAACACCGTGGCCGCGGCCCATCTCGGCATCGACCCGCATGGTCAGGGCTGTGATGCCCGGGTGTGGTCGCGAGACGTTGCGATGATCGAACAGGAGGAAGACGTCGCCGGCCAAAATCAGCATGCCCGGGCCGAGGCGCTCGGGTAGGCCGGCGAGCGTGACGTAGAGATGATCGAAGAGCGTGGCGATCTGGCCATCAGGGCGGAGCAGGGGCAAGGGGGCAAAGATCTTACCGACAGGCGAATACGCGGGGAGCCGCTGGCTCATCCCGCCGGAGTGAATCAAGAGAATGCGCAGACGGTCGAAGTCGGCTGGGCGGATGTCAAAGCGGCGAACCAGTTCGCGCATGACGTTCAGCGTTGCGCCACCTGATCCAATGCGTGGTCCGGGTGGGTCCGCCACCACCAGGGACCGCTGGGCCGCCGGGAAGAAGGCGGATGTCGGACCCACTGCCTGATGCCGAAGGGCCAGTTCCTGCTCATAGCCGGCAGCCTGCTTGGCGTTGGCGGCGGTCAGGACGACGAAATCCCAGATTTCCCCAGGGGCTGAGGTCTGTACCGCACGGCGGTAAGCCGTGGCATTGGCCTGCAGCGCGACCTGAAGGGTGCTGAGTTCAGTCGTATTCATGGATATATGATGTCCTATCGGCGAATAACCGGTCGGCTGAAGAGACTCTACCAATTGCCTTCGGTAGAGCCCGCTTCAGCGGACCGGTTATTTCGCTGATCGAAATGTCGTACCCGTAGCCGTTAGGCCAGTTTCTTCAGAAACTCGCCCAGTCGGTCGAGACCCTTGTCGATCTGTTCCATGCTGGTGGCGAAGCTCAATCGCACGTGCGTGTCGAAGCCGCTGTCGTTGCCCGGTACCACGGCGACGTGATTGTGTTCCAGCAGGGCAGCAGCGAAGCTGACGGCTTCGGTGATCTTCGTGCCGCCGATGCTCTTGCCGTAATAACTGCTGACGTTAGGGAAGCAGTAGAAAGCGCCTTGCGGCTTGACGCAGGTGATGCCCGGCAGCTCGTTCAGCCGCTTCCACATGTGCTGGCCACGCTTCTCAAATTGCTGGCGCATCTGCTCAATGCTCTGGACCCCACGCGGGTCGGTCAACGCGACCGTGCCCGGATGCTGGATGAAGCTGGTGATGTGGCTGTTCATCTGCGACTGAAGCTTGTTGATCGCATCGATCACGTGTTTGGGGCCGCCGATGTAGCCGATACGCCATCCGGTCATCGCGAAGCTCTTGGAGTGACAGTTAAACGTCAGTGTCTGCTCCATGAGCTGCGGATGCAGCGTTGCGAAGCTTACAAACTCAAAGCCGTCGTAGACCAGCTTCTCGTAAATCTCGTCGGAGAAGACAATCAGGTTGGGATGCTTGATCACCACATCCGCCAGTGCCTTCAGCTCAGCCGGTGTGTACCCATGGCCGGCAGGGTTGGACGGCGAGTTGAGGATCAGCACCTTGGTCTTGGGGGTGATGGCGTCCTCAAGCTGCTGGGGGGTGATCTTGAACCCATTGGATTCGGCACCGACGATATACTTCGGTTCGCCGCCTGCCAGCTTCACCTGCTCGGGATAGCTGACCCAGTACGGTGCCGGGATCAGCACCTCGTCGCCAGGATTCAGCACCGCCATGAAGGCCATGTACAGGCAGTGCTTCCCGCCGGCGCCGGTGGTGATGTTTTCGGGCT
This sequence comes from uncultured Tepidisphaeraceae bacterium, assembly GCA_964606625.1. Classification (GTDB taxonomy): domain Bacteria; phylum Planctomycetota; class Phycisphaerae; order Tepidisphaerales; family Tepidisphaeraceae; genus CALEKX01. Next base: position 6,248 of record CAZSJB010000085.1, read on the forward strand.
GATATTGCAGATTGTTTTCACGCTGGAACTTCTGCGCGATGGCGGCCTTGAGGTCGGGATAGCAGGGGCTGGGGGTGTACTTGGTCTGACCGTTGTCCAAAGCCTGCTTGACGGCCTCCTTGATAAAGTCGGGCGTGTCGAAGTCGGGCTCGCCCGCGCCGAAGCCGACCACGTCGATCCCTGCCTTTTTCATGGCATTGGCCTTGGCACTGACAGCCAGGGTAATCGACTCGGAAACCAGGTTCATACGCTCGGCGAGGGGAATCATACTGCTGCTCCGGATTAGAAGGACTCTCGGGCGGCGGAAACTACAACAGGGGGGGAATTTTCGCAAGGGCACGGGGGTGAATGCCGGCCGGCGGTGGTGCATTGGCCGGGATTCGGCAGCGGTGTGTCCGCTCCGAGATCCCGGAGATGGATGCAGCACTGATTCATCGAGCATTATGGATCGGAACGGGTTTCAGCCAGTTTGACGGGAACGGGAGGCAGTTCGAACGGTTCGACGCTGACACCGCCGGGAATGGGACGATGGTGAACTCGGTTTTGGCCGTGGCGAGCACGTCCATGCGCCCCCTGTGGCGGGAGTGGGTGGGGTTATGAGGACGACCCTCAGCTGGTAATGGCCGGGTATAACGTTCATCCACACGGCATGTGCCATCGGTTCCGATTTCGATCAGATACCATTGCGTCTGGCGGAAAGCTTTTTGTTCTGCCTGGAAATGGGTTTTACCTTTCAGGGTGGTGACCCATTGCTGATACCCCTCGGCAAACACCTGGGGAGGTATGTTTTGCGCCTCCTCGGGCAGCTTAGGGCGATCGACCTTGGTGACGATGCTGGAGCCCGCGCTGATCCAGGCCTTATGTCTGAGCTCATCAGGAAGAATGATGCATCCTGCAACAGGGCGACCCACGCCACCGATCTGCACGGTGACATGTTGGCCGGGTGCCACCTCGACTGAGACCAGGCTCCCTGTGGCGGTGAGTCCCTGCCGGCTGAGTGGGTTAAGGCGTGTCACCTGAGTGGGACCGGGAAAGACGCGTTCAATAGTGAACTCGCCGTACGCATTGGCGGTAGTGGTTGATTGAAATGTAATGTAGGAAGAGGATGGGCTGTAAGATCGCTGAGCTGACGCCTGCATCCTGGCATCAGCAGCCGGCTTGGCGGCGATCCTGGCAACCCCTTGAATGCTGCCCCATGGCATCAGGGTAATCTCTTTGTCCGCTGTCTGATCTTTGGAACTGACATTAGCGACACCCCCATCAGCCAGTATGACAATTTCATATGCCTCTTGCTGCGCCGGCATGATAAACTGCACCAGTTCCGGGACATGATCGCGGTGCTTGACAGTGACGACAACCAGTTCACCGGGCTTGGCACCGAAGCGAAATCGACCATTGTGATCCGTGCGGATCTCGGGGGTGGCATTGCTGGCGACGCGATCGCTGCCCACCCCGACGCGGGCGTTGTGTAGCGGCTGGCCGTGGGTGTCCGTGACAACGCCTTCCACCCTGATACCGCGTTCGAGTGTGACGGTGGCAGTACGGTTGCGCAGCTCGGCGGGGTCGGTCCGTTTCATTTCATAGAATGAACGGATTACGTAATCGTGGTGATAAGCGCCAACGTAGGCTTCGTCGAAGTTAGGCGGTGCGGTGGAATAGCTCCAGTTGCCGCTGTCATCGGTCTCGAGGCGAACGTAGATGGTGTCGAGTCGCTCGGTTGGGGGAAGCCGGCTGTCACGAAGGTGCAGCGACACGCCGGCACGGGCGACGGGATTGCCGGTATCATCGACTACTCGCCCGCCGATGGTGGTGCCGCGCGGCATACGCAGGGTGTACTCGGCGGGGATTCCTGCGCCATCCGGTGCCTGCCATAGCAACGCAAGGGACGCGTAATCATTTGGCCTTACCCGCACATAGAGCGATTGCTTTACAGTATGGGCCCGGGGAATCGTGACGCGACCGTTACGGTCCCTGCGGAGTTCCTGTTGCTGATCGTCATGGTGAACAGTCACCGAAGCCTCCGGAATCGGCTGTTGGGTGTCGGCATCGAACAGCGTGAGCGTGAGAAATCTGAGCGGATGGGATTGCGCCAATGTTGTGGTTGACGACCACAGCAGCACAGCCGGGAAGACGACGGCAAGCAGGACGCGCAGCACCACACACCTTCCAAGGGCAGAATGGAATGATTCCCCCTCATAATCTGTCAGGGAGGGGCAAATTTCAGCAATTGGGGGGGCAAGCCACGTTACTTGGGATCCTTGCCAGTCTTGAACCGCAGCAGTCGGCGCATGCGTGTCCATGGCGTGGGCGTGTCGGTATCGAGTGCAGGGGCGATGGAGCGGTTCATGTAGTAGCTGACCGCCCGCTGGCCGACGGCATGCACTTCCAGCCAGTTCCAGCCGCTGCCAATACCTGCTCCTATGAGTGGTATACCTTTGCTGAGGACCGCCTTTTGGGTATAGCGAATACCCAGCCACCGTCCACCATGGCGCAATACAGTCTGAATCAGCCGCTCAGCGCTTTGTGAGCGGATGACTCGTTTGGAAATGCTCATTCCCGTGCGAATCCCCGCGACGCGCAGGGCCTGTGAGGCCAGCCCCGGAAAGACGACGGCA
>CAZSJB010000086.1:0-2882 GCA_964606625.1 uncultured Tepidisphaeraceae bacterium
AGCCGCAGCTGGGTATCAGGATCTTCATGCGGCCACAGCCACGCCCACTTTCCCTACGCGTGATCCGTCGCAACGTCGGGATTTTATCTTCACGCGCGGGATCGGTTCTGCGAGTGTGAACGATGCGTGGATCGAGCAGGATCGGCTGGCCAGGTACGCAAGCGACCATTTTCCGGTTGGGGTTGAGCTGAAGCATAACGCCCAGCCAAAAGCGTGATACGGAGGTGATGTGGCATCGTGGCGCAGCATAGCCGATTGGGCCAAGCGGCGGCCGTTGGCGCTTCGCCTGGCGGATCGCCTGGGGCGCGGCTGGGGGCGGCTGCGCTGGATGGACCGCATTGCCCACCTGCCCCCCCCACCCCATGTGCCCAGCCTGGAGCGGTGGGAGGATGAAGAACTGGCCGCCATCTGGATCGGGCATGCAACGGTGCTGTTGCGCATAGAGGGGATGACCCTCCTGACCGATCCGGTCTTTTCGCCTCGCGTGGGCCTGGGACTGGGATTCATCACTGGCGGACCGCAGCGGCTGGTCGCACCGGCGATGCCATTGCTCAAATTGCCTGCGATTGACCTGATCTTGCTCTCCCACGCGCATTTCGATCATCTGGATCTGCCGACCCTGTATCAGTTGAACCGCCGCACGCCGGTCATCACGGCGCATCACACGCAAGACCTGGTCCGCCTGCTGGGGTTCAATGACGTAACCGAATTGCGATGGGGAGAACGACACGAAATAGGCCCGCTTCGCATCACAGCCCAGCCGGTGCGGCATTGGGGAGCGCGAATATTTTACGACACGCATCGCGGATTCAACGCGTATTTGATCGAGTCGCCCCGGCGACGCGTGCTATACGGCGGTGACACCGCCTATCATGAAGATTTCCGCGAACTGGGACGGGTAGACCTGGCGATTCTCGGCATCGGCGCGTATGACCCTTATGTGCTTGCGCATGCGACACCGGAACAGGCGCTGCAAATGGCGGATCATGTTCGTGCGGACCAGATTCTCCCCATGCATCACAGCACTTTCCGTCTCAGTTACGAACCCATTAATGAACCCCTCGAGCGGTTGCTGGAGGCCGTGAAGGATCCGGCTCGCATTGCAATCCAGCGTATTGGTGAGCAATGGCGCATTTGAAGGATGGCATGCCGTAATGGAAAGAACGGACGGACGGTCCCAGTGAACCCGCCATAATGGATATTGAGCCTAATTCGCTGACGTCCTACGATTTTTCGGTTGACGTTTCTAAATTATTTGAAGGAGAGACATGCATGGAACGGCCTGGTGACATGGACCCGCAGGTGCTTGAGGTTATTCGCAAGAGGTGGAGTCCGTATCAGTTTTCGGATCGGCTGGTTGAGCCCGAGAAGCTGAAGCTCATGTTTGACGCTGCTCGATGGGCGGCCAACAGCTTCAACGAGCAACCGTGGCGGTATATCGTTGCCACAAAAGACAATTCGCGAGAGTTCGAGCGAATGCTCGGCTGCCTGACCGAATCCAACCAGGCCTGGGCACGACATGTTCCAGTGCTGATGCTTTCGTTTGCCAAGCGCACCTTTTCACACAACGGCCGTCCCAATCGTGTCGCGTGGCATGACGTGGGAGCTGCAAGCTGCCAGTTGACGTTGCAGGCGGAAGCACTTGGGCTGCGTGTCCACCAGATGGCCGGGATCGAAACCGGGAAGATTCCCACGGTTTACAGCGTGCCGGAAGATTTCGAGCCGGTGGCGGCGATCGCCGTGGGTTATCCGGGGGAAAATAGCAATGTTCCTGAATCTTACCGTCAGCGCGACAGCGGCAAACGCACGCGTAAATCCTTTGAGGAATTCGTGTTTGAGGGTACGTGGGGCGATGTGGCATCCGTCATCAAGTGACGGATCAGCTTCGCCGCAGATGCGCCAGGTATTCCAGGTTGCCCTTGGCGCCGCGGATGGGGCTGAGTGTGTCTGCGATCCAGGAAAACCCGGCGTGGGCGATGTCGGCCCGCACGGCTTCGAGGACCTTCGCCAGATGCTCCTCGGGCAGCACTCCTCCGCGCAGCAGACGCTTATCAGCTTCGTAGTGCGGCTTGATCAGAGTGACGACTTCACCCTCGGCCGACAAGAGCCGGGCGGCTGCGGGAAGGATGTGTTTCTGGCGTGTCCAGGCTACGTCGATCGTCACTAGCGACACCGGTTCTGGCAGCGTGACGTGCATCGCGTTGGTCCGTTCCATCACGATCACGCGGGCATCCTTGCGAAGGCGATAATCGAGCACCCCATACCCTGTGTCGACTGCATAGATCCTGGCTGCGCCGCGCTGCAGCATGCAATCGGTAAATCCTCCGACATTGCAGCCGAGGTCAGCGCAGACGCGTCCTGCAACATCGATCGCAAATGTCGTCAGCGCATGATCGAGTTTTTGCCCGGCACGGGAAACAAACATGCATCGCAGGATATCTGGCAGGCTGTTTGAACGCCACACGTGGCACACGCGCCCTGCACGTGCTATATCATGCAGCATTGCACGTGCGGGACGCTCGTGTCACAAAACGGACCCAATGGAAGGAAGGCTGACATGGAACTGCGCCGACTTGGATCATCGTCACTGGAGATTACCCCGATTGTTTTCGGAGCCTGGGCCATCGGCGGCTGGATGTGGGGCGGCACCGAGGAAAGCGATGCCATCGCCGCTATTCACGCCGCCATCGACAACGGCGTCAACATGATCGACACGGCTGCGATCTACGGCATGGGCCTCAGCGAAGAACTGGTTGCCAAGGCCCTGGAAAGCCGGCGCAACAAGGTCTTGATCGCCACCAAGTGCGGCATGCGCTGGGATGATCCCAAGGAGCGTGGCACCGATCCCTGGCCCAACCACAAACCCGACGGCACGCCCGTCA
>CAZSJB010000086.1:2892-8855 GCA_964606625.1 uncultured Tepidisphaeraceae bacterium
ACAGAGCCTCAAGCGCCTCAAGACCGATGTCATCGACCTGTACCAGATTCACTGGCCGGACACCTCCACGCCTGTGGAAGAGTCGATCGCAGCGATGGAGAAGCTGCGCAAGGAGGGTAAGATCCGCGCCATCGGCGTCAGCAACTACAACGCCGAATGGTTGGCCAAGGCGCAGGCTGTCGCCCCCGTCGCCAGCCTTCAGCCGCCGTACAGTGTGCTGCGGCGCGACATCGAGAAAGACCTGGTCCCGCTGTGCCAGCAACACAACATCGGCATCATTGTCTACTCACCGATGGAGCGCGGGCTGCTGACGGGCAAGGTGACACCCGATCGCACCTTCCCGCCGGGCGATCATCGGGCCAAGCACCCGATGTTCACGCCGGAAAACCGCCGCAAGGTTCTCGATTCGCTCGAAAAGATCCGTCCGATCTGCGAGCGCCACAATGCGATCTTCGCGCAGGTGATCATCAACTGGACCTTCCGTCAACCGGGCATCACGGCTGCGATTGTGGGCGCGCGCAACGCCGAACAGGCTGAGCAGAATGCCGCAGCGATGCGATTCACGCTGAGCGACGCGGAGCTCAAGCAGATCGCCGATGCGTTTGCGTGGAGTGCTGCATAGCAGGCAGCAGTGTGTAGGGCACGCTATTGCACGCCGCTTGTAGTGCGGAGATCCAAGTTCCAACCACGAGGCTCCAAAACGTAAAAGAACCAACCACAAAACACCTACCCAACCACCGACCGCCCGCCATCGAGCCGGATGATCTGCCCCGTGATGTACGAGCCGTCGGTGATGAGGTAAAGGACGAGCCTGGCGACATCCTGGGGCGAGCCAGCCCGCTGGAGGGGAATATTGTTCAGGTAGGCGTCTCGCTCTGCCTGGGGCATGTCCTCCGGCCATTCGACAATCCCCGGGGCGATGCCGTTGACCGTTACTTGGGGAGCAAGCTCGCGGGCAAGGCTGAGTGTCTGGTTCAGCAGCGCCGCCTTGCTGGCACAATAACCGACATATTGCGGCCAAGGCCGCTCCGCCAGGATGTCGACCATGTTGATCACATGACCACCTCCGGCTCGTAGCATTGACTCAAACCGCTGGCACAGCAGCAATGGCGCATAGGCGTGGATCGCCATGAACCGCTGCAGCTCCTTCAGTTTGACCTGCTGGAGCGGCGTGGGGGTGTAGATCGAGGCATTATTCACCAGGATATCCAGGCGGCCGAAGGTATGGCGCACCTCGCGATGGATCAGGTCGGCTGCTGGCTCGGGATCGGCCAGGTCCGCCTGGATGGCTAGCGAGCGCCGTCCCATGGACCGAAGTGAGGCCACCAGCTCGTTGGCTGCCGATTCGCTGGTGCGATAGGTGAACACGATGTCATATCCGGCGGACGCGAGGGTCTGTGCGATTGCCCGACCAACGCGTTTAGCGCCCCCAGTGATCAGGGCCACCTTCTGCGATTCACTCATGTCGGGCAGCCTACCAGACTCCCCCGAGAATCGAGAACGCCCGGGGAGGAGACACACACTGGCGAAAATCGCCAGATTTCCACTGGACTTCCCGTCGCAACCTGTGGCAGGATCGCAACATACATCTCAGGTAGCGCACAGATGCTGAAAAATTAAGATTTTTGGAAATCTTTCTGATTTGGCGGCGTCTAAGATAAAGGCGTGTAAGGATTCATCTCATGGACGTGCCAGCCCCTCAACCTCGCATTGAACTGGTGGATGATGCTCATCCGGCTTGGCCGGCTGTGCTTCAATTCATTGACACGCTGGGCCATCGACCGCAATTGCAGTTGATGTGCAGCCGTTGGCTGGCTGCGCGGCAGCATGTACTGGCGGCCTTCGACGGCGAGCGGGTGGTAGGCCATCTCAGCTTTCACCTTGCGCCCCGGACCGACCGTCGCATTGTAGCCGAGGTCGGCGCATGTGCGGTCGCCGAAGGGTATGACGACGAGGTCATTAGCGAGCACCTCCGGCAGGCTGCCATTGCCCGTGCCGAGGAAATCCAGGCTGATCCAGGTCCTTTGACTGCTCGCGCGGGGGAATGAAACCGGCTGATCCGTAATCGCTACTCGGCCAGAAACTCCGCCGTCAGCGCATCGGCTACGTTCAGCCCGTCCTCAGTCAGACGCAGCGATTGTTCGTTTTCAACGAGCAGCCCAGCCTTGGTATACCGTTCAATTGTTTCCGCGAATAACTGTCGCGCATCCAGTCCGGTCTGCGCGCAGAACTGGTCATAATCGATTCCCTCGCTTAGCCGCAGCCGCAGCATCGCCAGCTCCCCGGCACGCTTTCGCGGCGGCAGATGCTCATATTCTTCCACTGGAAGCAGCCCTTGATCGATCGCCCGCTCCCATTCGCCCAGATGTGGCCGATTTTTCCAGCGATGCCCCTGTACGTGCGATGCACCCGACGGTCCCAGCGCGATATAGTCCGCCCCTGTCCAGTAGGCCAGGTTATGACGACACGCCATGTCCGCAGTGGCGTAATTGCTAATCTCGTAGGGCGGCATGCCCACCTCCGTCAGCCGTCGTCGCGTATAGTGGAGCATTTGCAATTCAACATCGTCTTCCACGGCAGTCAGCCTGCCCAGCTGGCGACGCACGGCAATGGTCGTATTCGGCTCGTAGGTCAGCGCATAACAGGACAGATGCGACGTGCCCAGGGAAATGGCGCGCTCGAGATTAGCGGCCCACTGCTCCAGCGACTGTCCGGGAATCGCATAGATCAAATCCAGGTTCAGCCGTTGGAAGCCTGCTTGCCGGGCGATTGCCAGGCTGCGTGGAACGTCCTCAGGATCGTGATGCCGCTCCAGCGTCTTCAGTTCAGCCGGATCGAAACTCTGTGCCCCGAAACTCAGGCGATTTACCCCATGGGCGTGAAGCAGATGCGAATAATCGAGGCTGACAGTTGCCGGGTTGCATTCAATGGTCCATTCATCGAGCCGCGACAGATCAAACCGCTGACGCAGGCCGCTCAGCAGGCGTTTCATCGCATGGAAGGGCAACAGGCTGGGCGTTCCCCCTCCGAAAAAGATGGTGCGCGGACGAAGGGTGGGGCCGGCTGAGGTGGTCCAGAGATCCGCCTCGCGAAGAATTCGGTCCACAAACTGCTCCATCCGTTCAACGGACTGGCGCGTGATACTGTAAAAGTCACAGTAGTGACATTTGTGAAAGCAGAAGGGGATATGCACATACAGCGCAGCCACTTCCACCGCCGGGAGGTCGGCGGGAGCGAGCGTTGGGGCAACGGGTTGATAAAGAGGCAATGTCATGATGAAGCAGTCTCTCAATTGTACTGCATCACCCGCTGGAGGTTCGACAGGGCGAAGCAGGCACCTGGCTGCCCTCCCCACACTACATTGGCTGGATTTGCATGACCGGCTGGCAGACGTACAGTAAGCGACAGGGCGCATGGATACCACGCACGACGATACCGCACGGGATACACCCGACTTCGATCCGCCAACACCTCGGCGGCGGTTTTCCTGGTGGTTTGTCGCGTGGCTGATCTTCCTGGCAGCGGTGGTAGGATCCATTCTGTGGTCGGTGCGACATGGGTGGGAATTTCGCAAGCAAGCGTGGGAGTATTTCGAACCGGCGCGTTTTCGAGGGGATATCTGGCGCAATTTCTACTTTGGCACACTGGCCCTACGGGATGGTCTGCTGAATCTTTACGATGACCAGGCAGCCGATCCGCCGGAGGAGCGCCGCCGGCTGAATTATCCGCCGATGCGCACCGTAGTCTTCGCCCGGTGGGCCAAGTCGACCGGCGAGCCGGAGCGGACACCGGACGATCGTGAGCCGCGGTGGGAATCCGGTCTGGCATTCAATCGCGTTCTGCAGGATTTCAATACGGTGATCGCCCTTTGCGGGGCGGTCGCTGCCGGGTTGCTGGTTCAACACTGGATTCGTCGCCACAACCGGCTGGCTTATGCGGCGGAGGGGCGTGCTCCACCACGAAGCTGGTGGGCCTGGGCGGCTGCCGCGATCGCGTTTGGCCTCTACTGGTACAATCCCGCCGGTTTGATCCTCGGACATGGCTGGCCGAGTCCCAATGCGTGGTTGATGCCATTTTTCCTGTGGGCGTTGCTGTTTGCCTCGTGGGAACTGTGGTTCATCGCAGGAGTGACGATCGGCATTGGCGCGATGTTTCAGGGGCAGCATCTGCTGGTGGCGCCCTTCTGGATACTGTGGCCTATCTTTGCCGGCCAGCCCATGCGGGCTGTGCGGTGGATGATCGGATTCTCCTTCGGATTCCTTGTCATTGCATCAGGCTGGCTGCTGACAGTCCGCCCGGCCATGGCGCTACCGGATCGCCATCTCAATCCTGCAGCGATCGTCTGGATGATCGGTGGCGTGGTCGCGGTGCTGGCCATTCCGATGCTGCGGCGCTTCGCCGAGTGCCAAAGCGATCAGGCAAGTGAGGATGATCTTGACGGGATTGAGCTCGCCGAAGCGGATGGTTCCGAAAATCAACCTCCGGCTGATTCATTCGCAGAACCAGTGGATGTCGTGGAACATCCTCGCGGTATTGTGAACTCGGCGTTACTCTTTCTCGGAGGATCACTTTTTGTCGCGATTATCCTGTTGATCTGGCCGGCCATTATTTACGGGCGATTATTTTCACTCCTGACCGGGGGCGTGATCCTGGCGTCCGTCGGACTGGTGGCGCTGCTGTGGTGGCGGGGATGGCGAGCGGTTCGATATGCGATCCCGGGCCTCATTGCGGCACAACTGCTGTTGTGCATCCCGCTGTTTGATGCATCGACCTCCTGGTGGGAGGTGGGATTCCGCTATGGGACAGAGCGACATGACAACATGGCGGTCGGCAAGGCGAGCAATCTTGGATCGCTGCTGCGAACGAAATACGGCTGGCGCAAGACCGATGAGGTCGTGACAACGCTGGAAGACGGCGCGCTCCTGGGAATCATCCGAGCCGATGCGGGTGAATCGGCTGAGTCGTCCGGGCTGTTTTCTTCACTGCGGGATCCGGATATTACCATCAAGGAACTGATGCTGGCGATTTACCTCGTCACGCTGACACTGGCGTCTATCGCCACAGCCATTCAATGGCGGCGGGGCAATCGCAACTTCCTGCTGGCTGCGACAGCGCCGTGGGTGCTGATGGCGCTGATCCCGGCGCAGATGCATGAACGGTATCTTGGATTTGCCGGTCTGGCAGCCGCGGTCTGGATCGGAGCGGGTGGAGGTGTCGGCTGGGCGATGCTGGGAATGTTTCTTTCCATCGTCACCTATGTGCAGGTTCTCATCCAGATGATCGAGTCCAGTGGTCGGCGGGTAAGCCGCGGAGAAGATCCCTTGATCGCGCGCGAGTATTTTGGATGGTTCAGCAATGGGGAGATGATGCAGGCGTTTAACCGGGCGTTTCCGGATATCGCTTGGGCGCTGCTTCTGGCAGCTGCCATGGTGCTGGTAGGATCCTTTATGCGGGCAGCGCCCACGGCGCGTCTGCCCGCACCCCTGATAGAAAGAGAATTGGCAAGAGACTGATGGCACCGCTGGAGTTGCTCATTGTAGTGATGGCTGTCACCATCGGCGCCGCCGCATGGCAGTACCTGATGCGATACCCGCATCGCACCGGGCTGCGTCGCCTGGCGCGCCAATGGGGGATGAACTTTGTTGCATTTGACCGATTTCGCATCACCGAGCGATTACGAGAGATGTTTCCCGTGCCCGGGGCAGCCGATTTACGCGTGGTGGATGTGATGTATGGCCTGGATGAGGACTGCCATCGCTATGTCTTCACGGTGCATTACACCCTGGGCGCGCTGCGCGGCAAACGTCGTGTGTGGCGGGTCGCGTCCATGCTCGAACCCCGGGAAACCGGCAATCCCCGGCCGGCTGAAGTCCTCGTAGCCGAACCAGGCGGCGAAGCTGTTCTCCACTACAAGCGGATGGCGGCTACCCTGGGGTTGCTGGTGGATAACTGAGCGAACGCCT
>CAZSJB010000087.1:0-8802 GCA_964606625.1 uncultured Tepidisphaeraceae bacterium
TTCGCTTGAGAAGATCATCAACCAGCATATCGGCAGCCCCCGGGGCGAAGGGGTGAAGGTGCTGGATCGGTCGGAGCTGATCCTGGACATCTTCGCCACCCGCGCCCAGACCTACGAGGCGCGCCTCCAGGTGGAACTGGCACAGCTCGAATACACCTATCCCCGGCTGACGCGCATGTGGGGCCACCTCGAGCGGATTGCCGGCGGCGCCCCAGCGGGTATCGGCACGCGCGGTCCCGGTGAACAACAGCTCGAAATCGACCGGCGTATCGTGCGCAAGCGCATCCGCGATCTGAAAGCCGACATCGAACAGGTCCAGCATCGCAAAAGCCGGCTGGTCCGCCAGCGCAACCGCAACCACTTCACGGTGGGTCTTGTGGGATACACCAACGCCGGAAAGAGTACGCTGTTCAACACGCTAACCGCAGCCGGCACCTACGCGGACGACAAGCTGTTTGCCACGCTCGATACCAAAACCCGCGCCTGGAAACTGGAGCGCGGCACGGAAGTGCTTCTGAGCGACACGGTGGGATTCGTCCGCGACCTTCCCCACAACCTGGTGGCCTCCTTTAAGGCAACGCTCGAGGAAGCGGTCCATGCGGATCTGCTGCTGCATGTACTGGACGTGGGTCATCCCCACGCGGAGCAGCAGTTCAAGAGCGTCAACCAGGTGCTGGAGGAGATTGGCGCTGCGGATAAACCGCAGATCCTGCTACTCAACAAGATTGACACGGAAGAAGGCGAGCACAATTACCCCACCTGGCGCACGCTGCATCCGTCTGCGATCCCGATCAGTGCGCGCACCGGCCGCGGGCTGGCGGATCTCCAGGAAGCGGTCTACAGCTTCGTGCGGGGTCACCAAGCGGAAGCTGTTATCGAAACTGATGTCACCAACGGCAAACTCATCGCCTTCATTGAATCCCACACCCGGGTGCTCGAGCGCGAAACCATAGATAACCACATGCGTTTCCGAACCGTTGTGGGGAAGAAGACCCTTGCCGATCTGTCGAGAAATGAGCAGGTCGCCCTGATCTCCGTAAACGGACCGATGGACTGACCAGCGGCGGCATGGGTGCCCAAGGCACCCCCGACACGCGGATCACTGCACTTCCCAGCGATCCTGGCCAAACCACTGGCGCAGGATCTGTTCTGCCGGTTTGCCCTTGGGGGTATAGCCGCGATCCGCCTGCCCCCCCTCGCCGGGCGTCCATTCCCAGATCATGAATCCGCCCAGGGCGGGGTTGCCCCACCAGCTTGTGAAAAAGCCCTCGTACAGGCGCTTCTGCAAGTCGAGATCCAGCGGAACCAGGTGCTCGGGCTTGGTGTAATCCCACGGTTCGTGGGCGGCATTGGCCATGCTGCACCAACCGACCTCCAGGAACAGCAAGGGCTTGTTGACCCGCTGCTGAAACGCCAGCAAATCCCGCTGGATCTCACGCCATCGCTGCTGAATCTGCTCGACCGTCACATGCCGATTGGCCCCCAGCTTGTAGTAACTGTTCATGCCGATCAGATCGAGCTGATCCCAGAACGGCACAGAGACGTAATGATCCCAGTTGGCTGAGTAGGTGAGGCGGCCGTGAAAAATCTCGCGCACCTCGTTAATCGTGCGGACCCACTGGTCGACGCGTGATTCGCTGCTGACCAGCTCCGAGCCGATCACCAGGACATCGACGCCATTGGCTTGGGCAATCCAGGCAAAATGCGTGAGAATTTCGCGGTAGCTGTCGAACCATTCCTCCCAGCTTGAGGGCTTGAGGGTGCCGCGCCATTCCATCCCGCGCGGCGCATCGAGCAAAACAATCGGCATGAGGATCACACGTAACTGGTGGGACTTGGCATGGCGGATCAGTTCGCCCAACTGATCGGGTGTTGGGGTCATCCGCATATCGAGATAAATGCGGCTGCTCGTGCCGTTTTCCTGGCGGGCATCGACCACCAGCAGGACCGTATCACCGCCGATTTCAGCAATCTCGCTGATGCTTTGCTTGTAGCGGTCGATCCAGTCCACCCGCTGGATCTGGATGCCTGCCCCGATATAAGGCATCCCTTCGCGGGAGGCTTCTGTTGTGCGATCGGCAGCCGGAATGGCTGGGGATGCTGCCTCTTTGGAAGGCATATCCGCCCCCAGGAGAACCATAGCGAGCACGATGCTGAACAGTGCCGTGGCAGTGATGGCAATTCCCTTGAAAAACATGACAAGGAAGGATGATACGGTGAGGCGGGCATGGGTGGAAATGCTCTGTTGGACAAACCTGAATCAGACCGCTAAGTTGCGATAGCGTCGCGTCGGGGCTGATGCGTCGCCGGACGACTGAGGAGTGCGGGGTACATGATGAAGAATCTGCTACCAGATCGAGTGGAGTTGGCTTTGCTGGCAGCGATGGCGCTGGTTTGCACGCTGATCGTCAGCCATCGGCCGGCCATGGACCTGTGGATGGCAATGTTGACTGTTCCGCTGTTTGTGGTTTCCGCCGTCATGGGGCTGCGGCGAAACTGGCGTGAAACCGAAGCCGACCAGGACGACGGGCTGATTGCTGTCCCCGAGCGATGCAAGGTTCCCTCTGCGGAGCACGCGACTTCACCCCACACAACAACTGACAGATGAGCCTGCTGGCAAGAGCGGTATCGACAATCAGCATGTTCTTGCCGGCAGTGCAAGCGGCAAGGGAATACTCTTTTTATAAGCTGCGAAAAGATCTGCTGGCCGGCCTGACCGTGGCAGTGGTCGAAGTGCCCCAAGCCATGGCGTACGCTCTGATCGCCGGGGTGCCGCCGCAGTACGGCATCTACACCTCCATCATCCAGGGCGCGCTGGGTGCCCTGCTGAGTTCGTGTGAGCACCTGACCACGGGTCCGACAAACACGCAAAGTCTGTTGATTGCCTCGGCGGTCTCGCGGGTCGCCGCAATGTCCGGTCATCCTCCCGACGGACCAGCCTACCTGGCCCTTTACCTGCAACTGGTCTTCTCCCTGACCCTGATCAAGGGGCTGATGCAACTTGGTTTCGCAGCCCTGCGCCTGGGGGAAATGGTGCGCTACGTCAGCCGCAGCGTCATCGTGGGCGTTGCAGGCGGTGCGGGAGTGCTCATTATCGCCGGTCAGATTCCCGCATTCCTGGGCGTGGCCATGCGGCCGCGCGACCCCAACGACTGGTGGGGTGTCATCGGCACGTTTCAGCGTCTCTGGCCGTCACTGGGAGATGTGAATGTCTGGGCAATCGCACTGGGCATGGTGGCGCTGATGGTGGTCATCGGCACGCGTATGATCTCACGCCTGCTGCCGGGAGCTCTGATGGCGGTCATCATTACCGCAGCCATCACGGGGCTGACCGGCCTTCTGCCCGATCAGCCGCACCTGCGGGTGGGCGAACTGCCCCGGGGACTGCCCTCGTTCCAGATTCCCTCGTTCAATCCCGGAGAGATCCGTGAGCTGCTCGGCGGTGCCCTGGCGCTGGCGATGCTCGGCATGCTTGAATCCGTGGCGATCGGCAAGACCCTGGCTGCCAAGAGCGGAGAGCGGATCAACTCCAACCAGGAGTTTTTCGCTCAGGGTGTGACGAACACCGTATCGTCGTTTTTCCAGTGCATTCCCGGATCCGGCAGTTTCAGCCGGTCGGCGCTCGACTATGACGCCGGCGCACAAACGCGATTTGCCGCCGTTTTCAACGCATGTTTCGTAGCAGCCATTTTCCTGCTGTTCGCGGGGCAGGCGCGATATATCCCCCTGTCCGCACTGGCAGCCGTACTGTTTGTGATCGCCTTTGGGCTGATCGACTGGCGCTACATCGTCCGGGTGGTCCGTTCAAGCCGATCTGACGGGCTGGTTTGTATCACGACATTCATCTCAACGCTGGTGGCGCCGCTGGAATACGCGATTTTCATCGGCATCTTCCTGAATATCGGCTTGTACCTCAACAAAGCCAGCCGCCTGCACCTGCACGAAATGGTCCAGACCCGGCACGGACCGTTCATCGAACGCCCCATTCGCGACCGTTTAGGCACCCAGCAAGTTATGTTCCTGCAACTGGAGGGCGATCTTTTCTTCGCCGTAGCCGACGAGTTGCAGGATCGGCTGACCCTGATCCGCACCAGCGGCGTGCGTGTCGTCATCTTCCGCCTCAAACGGACACACATGATCGATGCCACCGTCATGGATGTACTGGATCGGTTTGTCCGGGACATGCAGAAACAAAATGGGCATGTACTGCTCTGCGGTGTGAAAGATGACCTAATGCGGACATTAAAGGGATACGGGCTGGTCGAGCTGATCGGCCGCGAAAATGTTTTCCCAGCGGGCAACAATATCTTCGCCAGCGCACAGGCTGCCCTGCGTCGCGCCCGCGAACTTGTGGCGCGATCGATCGATGTGGGCCAGCTCCAGGCGGAGCTCCAACAGGAAAACATCCACACGCCGAATGACCAAAGCTGATCCGCTCCCCGGTTCGCCTGTCCCCCTAGCTGTTCGCTTCACCAGCAGGCAATTTTTGATGGGCCAGACGGCCCTGCTCCCCCCTTCCCAAAGCCCTACTAATTTGCAAACCGCTAATACTGGCTTCAGCCCCCTTGGTCCGATATACTTGGAATGGGTCGAGTGGGTGGAGCGTGGTTGTCGCCTAAGGGCATCGCATGAGCCACAATGTTTCGCCAATCTCACCGCTGGCCGGTTCACGCGGGTTATCGCCCGCATTGAACGCCAACGTGCTGGTCCTGAATCGCTTTTACCAGGCGATCCGCGTGGTGAACGTGCGTCGGGCCTTTTCGCTGCTCTTCCGAGAGCTGGCGGAGGTCATCCACATCGAAAATGACGAGCAGGGGGCCGTCAGCCAATGGCAGAATCTTGATTTCACCGAGTGGCGGGAGCTGTCCCAGCTCAAAGCCCAGTTCGAACCGGATGAGTTTGACTGGATCCATACGGTTCGGTTCCAGATCGCGGTCCCACGGATCATCCGCTTGTTCGGCTATGAAAAATTGCCGCGTCAGGAGGTGAAGTTCAACCGTCGCAACATCTATGCGCGCGACTCCAACCGCTGCCAGTACTGCGGCAAGCGTTTCAGCACCAGTGAGCTAAGCCTCGACCACGTCGTGCCCAAGTCTCAGGGCGGCTTGGCGACGTGGACCAACATCGTCTGCTGCTGCGTCAAGTGCAACGTGAAGAAAGGTGGCCGGACCCCCGAGCAAGCCAACATGAAGCTGATCGCCAAGCCCTACAAGCCCCGTCGCAGCCCCGTCATCAACATTCGCCTCGCCGACGAACGCTACGCCAGTTGGAAACAGTTCCTCGACAACGCCTACTGGACAGTCGAACTGAAATAAACCCCCAAGGCCCATTCATTGGACACTCAAAGTGACGATGCTGGCCTTGGGATCTCAGGCCATTCCTCCACAAATAACACCACACCTGCCCATTGGGTTCTGCGCCTGCGGCGTATCGGCTGGCAACAGCCTGCGGCTGTGGCATAAATCCTTGCCCAGACACCCTTCTCTTGGCTGGTCAAAATTGTCGCAGCATCACACTTGACGGATGTGATGAGGTCTTCTATCTTTCGCTCGTTGAGATTAAGTCTCAGTAACTACAGTTGCAGGACAAGATCGGGCGACGACCGGTAAGGATCAGCCATCCTGTATAATGCCACCTGTACTTGCCTCGCCACGGTGATCGACGCCACTGATCGCGCGTCATTGAGTCCCGCCCAGGGAATCGACAGGAAAGGGAGAGATGAAACACTACCACGCCATTGCAGCCGCCGGACTGATTCTCGGAACCACCGCTTTTGCACCTGCCAGTGAGGTGGGCTTGGATAGCAACCCGCCTGGTAATCAGTGGACGCGTGGCGATACCGATACGGCTTACGCGGTCTGGAACACCTTTTCGTTCTACACCTACACCGCCCATACCCCCACCGCTTCCAGCGGTTTTGCGGACATTGCCCATGCCCAGTCCAAGGTGCCAACGGGCAATTTCATTCTGGATCAGGGCGCTGGCGTCTATGCCAACGTAGGCACGCGTACCAGCGGCGATGATGTCCTCTACACTGGAAACATTGGCGCAAGCTTCGACATTGCCGGCACGACCGATTTTGATATCAATAAGTTCTACCTACAGGTGAAGCGCGCCTCCAGCGACGCGGATTTCAGCACCGCCATCACCCCCCTGCTCAATGGGATTCCCGCCACGTCCGTCAGTGCGGTTTCGGGCGACGGCGACATGGAAACCAGCACGAATGGCCTGTGGAGCGTAACGACCTGGTATTGGGATCTCTCCGAAGTGGGCACTGTCACCAGCTTCAATGTCGTCTTTGACGTTCCGTCCCATCGCGGCATCGATGCCATTGTCGTTGATGCAGCCGTTCCCGAACCCGGCATGCTGAGCGCATTCGGCCTCGCATCCACCTTGTTGATGCGTCGGCGCCGCCCCACCCGGTAAAGAACCATCACCCGTATAACCCTAGCGAATCTCGGAGCCACAATAATGAATAAGCTGATCCCCCTACTCGCTGTAGTCGCACTTGCTGCCGGCACTGCCACCGCGTCCCCATACATCATCCAGCCCGACGAAACGGCCGGCAAAGATACGATCGTCTATGAATTCCTGGCGAACACCAACTTAGACCCCTGGGGAGTTCTTGGCGTTACAAAAGCGAAAGATCATAACCTGCACACCCTCATTCAGTTTGACCTGAACGGTGTACCCTATGAGGCTTCGCAAATCACCAGTGCGACACTGAATCTTCGCGTGGCGCTGCAAGGAGATGTTCTTGGCGGTGAGGTGCCGACCGAGGACTACCCAATCGAGGTGCAGGTCTATCGCACCACCCAAAACTGGAATGAATCCACCGTCACATGGAGCACTAAGCCAAGTTACGACTCATCAACGCTGATCGATTCGCAGGTCATCGATACGATTGATATCTGGGTATCTTTCGATGTCACCGACCTGGTGAAGGACTGGGTTTCCGGCAGCGTATCCAACTTTGGATTTTACCTCGTCCAGACAGACGAAGTCCGTACGGATACTGATAAGGCGGTCGGAGCTACCTTCTATGGGGCCGGTTATACAGGCAATACCTCTTACCGCCCCTACCTCCAGATCGTGCCCGAGCCAACGTCGCTTGGTGTTCTTGGCTTGGGCGCAGGAGTGCTGCTACGACGGCGTCGCCAGTAATCCGAGCCGCTAACAGATTTGAAGGAAATACACGAACTAACGGTGTAATGAGTTTCCGCCCAACACCCATTCTCATGCTGCCAGGCTGGCGTCGCCGACGATCGAATCGTTATCGCCGTGCGTTTACGCTCGTCGAGTTGCTGGTCGTCGTGGGGATTATTGCGCTGCTTATTGCCATCCTTCTCCCCAGCCTGCGCAAGGCGCGTCTCGCTGCCGAACGGGTCACCTGCGCGTCCAACCTGCGGCAGATGGGAATGGGGTTGCTCATGTACGTGAACGATCACGACCAGCGACTCCCTTATGTTCTTGAGCCTGTGTGGCTGCCGGGACTGAAGAATCTGGATTGGACGGCGGATCCGTTCGATTTTGACGCTCACCCAGAAAGCTTCGCTGCCGTGATGTCTGGGTATCTGGCGGATAATAACGACCTCTACGTCTGTCCTTCTGCTGTTCTCGGATATCCGGATAGATGGGGGATGACCTATCGGGCAGCCGCTGCCAACAGCTACAATGGCGTGCCAGAACTGGAAAAAGATCTGGTTTCACCCCCAAAGTACGAATACAGCTTCAAGTATCTCAACGGCCGGAAATATCGTCTGAGATACGTGGAATATGTCGCGGATTCCACAGGCATCCCGCGGCTACAGATTCAGTCAGGTGTGGGCCCCTATTTCCTTTTGCGTGACTTTGTCGAAGGTCGCATGGGCGTGTACATCTCGCCCCATGGCGAGAACTACAACCAGCTACGGCTGGATATGAGCGTGTCATTTGAGAAGAATCACACCATTGGTCCCGTAGATCCGTAATTGTGCGAGTTCGCCCCGCGAAGGGGCCACACGTACAACAAGCTTTTTCCAAAGAGGAGCAGCAATGTCCACTGTACAGACAGCCGTAACGGCCAGCCGCCCATCTATTGACGCCATTCGCGCCAAGATTGCCGAAGATCCTACCCGCATGACCATCCAGGTTGCGCGCGAACTGGGCGTGCCTGAAGCCGAGGTCGTCGCAGCGCTGCCTGAAGATCAGGTCACCGAGCTGGATGCCAGCAAGTGGGAAGAAATCATCCGCTCGTTCGAAGAGCTGGGCAATGTCCATGTCATCGCCTCCAACAGCGCAACCACGCTGGAGTGCTTCGGTGAGTTCGGCAAGTTCAGCACCTGGGGCGAATACTTCAACGTGCAGACCAAGTCGCTGGACATGCACATCCGCTACACGCAGCTGGCACGCATCTTCGCCGTGACCAAGCCCAGCCACATGGATGGCGTGCCAACCGTGAGCTTCCAGTTCTACGATCCATCGGGGACGTCCGCCTTCAAGGTCTTCCTGACCTTCGGCGGCAAGTCGCCCTCGCCAGAGCGCCTGTCGCAGTTCGAGTCGATCCGTGACCGGTTCCGTCTTAACGGCTGATCAATCGCTGATCCGGCAGCCGTCCCCGCGGCGGCTGCCGGAAGCCAGCCGTTCCTCTGCCGCCTGCTGACCGCCGACCACTGCCAGCCATGACCGTTACCGCGTCTTCCCAGCCCGTAGTCAACGCCACCGACGATACTCAGCGTACCGCGTTCACGCTGGCTGAGCTGCGTCGCGTCGGGACGGCCGCAACGATGATCGTCATCTGCGGAACAGCCGTCATCATCATCA
>CAZSJB010000088.1:0-1381 GCA_964606625.1 uncultured Tepidisphaeraceae bacterium
CGCAGTTTCGGTACATGGAATAATACGGTTCGGGCGGATCGAACGGCGGATGGGGTTTGGAGAAGCTGCACCACAGGAAGAAGGGGCGGCTGGGATCGCGTCGATGAACGATGTACTCGACGCACTGCTCGGCGATCCAGTTCGTCAGGGTATAAGCTTCGGGAACGGTTGCCATCGTGGGTTCGAGCTCGCACTGGCCCAGCCCATGCACCATGGGGCGATAGCCGGTGGTGCGAATCCAGCGGTAGTAGTCCTCGGGAATGATCATTTCATCGAAGCCGTGGCGGTTGCGCTGCGGCGTGAAATGCATCTTTCCGATCGCGGCGGTGTGATATCCGGCATTGTGAAGATAGGCAGGAAGTGTGTTGTCGTGCCGGAGGACCTGCTGGGAATCACCGCAATGATTTCCTGGAATCCCATGCTGGAACACCGATTGGCCGCTCATGATCGTGATGCGTGACGGGACGCAAATAGGGCAGTCCGCATAGGCTCGGGAGAACTGGATGCCTTCGTGGCAGAGCTGGTCGTAATGCGGTGTCCGCATGAACGGCGGTTTATTAGGGCCGCAGGTGTCGTAGCGTTGCTGGTCGGTCGTGATCAACAGGATATTGGGGCGCGTGACTTCTCCCATGGCATTGCTTTCCTTTTCTTCCAAATGGTGCCAGCTCAGCTTCAGACGGGGAGCAGTGGTTGCCGCATCAACACTCCTGACTCTCTCGAGCGGGACTGGCTTGCATGATCAGCCCGTTCCAGGAGCGCGATTTGATGCGGATCGGCGCGACAATGCAAGTGTGTGGCTCATGAGATCACTCTTCTGAATGCGCCGACGTGGTCTGGGCCGTGCGATAATGCACGAGATAAGCCAATCATATCGGGGCCGCTGCGGGCTGCAACAGCCTTCAAGGTTGTTCGCAGTCCAGGTGAGAGAGGCCGCACCCATGCGTCGCTGGTCACGACTTTGCCAGCCATATCGAGTGACTGGGAGTAGATCACACATATCCAACAGTTGGTCAAGGATATACTGTTGCTTCCGCTGGATCAGGGCGCATAGTTCAATGGAGTGGATGCGCAACGAGCCTATGACACGAATCGATGCACATCAGCATTTCTGGAGGTTTAATCCATCCGAGTATGGATGGATTGACGAGTCGATGACTGCACTGCGGCGTGACTTCGGTCCGGCGGATCTCGATCCGCTGTGCGAGGCTGCGGGAATCGATCGAGTGGTGTCCGTTCAGGCACGACAGTCGCTGGAGGAAACCCGCTGGCTGCTCGATCTGGCCGAGCAGCATCCCCGCATTGGTGCCGTGGTTGGTTGGGTTCCGCTGGTTGATCCCCACCTTGAGCCGACCCTGGCCGCGCTGGCTGAGCATCCCTTGCT
>CAZSJB010000088.1:1391-8799 GCA_964606625.1 uncultured Tepidisphaeraceae bacterium
CGGGGTGCGACATGTCCTGCACGATGAAGCCGATGACGACTACTGTCTTCGCGAAGATTTCAACCGGGGGATCGAACTGTTGCCGCGATACGGCCTGACCTACGACCTGTTGATCTTTCCCAGGCACCTGCCGCAGGCCATGAAGCTTGTGGATCGCCATCCGCAGGTGATATTCGTGATCGATCACCTGGCCAAACCCCGTGTGCAGGCTGGCAAGTATGATCACGAGTGGGCCGGGGCGATTCGCGAGCTGGCGCGACGTCCGCATGTGTACTGCAAGATTTCAGGCTTGGTCACCGAGGTGCGTGATCTCACGTGGAACCTCGATTTGCTGCGGCCGTACGTGGAAACCGTGATGGACGCATTCGGTCCCGATCGCCTGCTGTTTGGCAGCGACTGGCCCGTGTGTCTGCTGCGAACGGACTATATCGCGTGGACACAGGCTGTTGCCTCCCTGACAGCGGGATTTTCCGACGAGGAACAGGCGGCATTGTGGGGCGGCAACGCGCAAAAGGTCTATCGGATCGCATGACAATACCGGTTGTCAGCCTGGGGGCCCGGGTCACTCCGGTGATCGATGGCCACGATGGTAAAAACGGCGGATGAGACTTTCATGGTTTAGGGCAAAGACATGCAATACCGTTCCTTGGGTAATACGGGCTTGACCGTCTCGCAACTCAGCTTTGGGGCATCCTCCCTTGGTGGGGTCTTTCGCGACATCGACGAAGACGCCGGCGTGCGTGCCGTGCATCTGGCCGTTGACGGCGGAATGAATCTGATCGACGTTTCGCCGTATTACGGCATTACCCGGGCTGAGACCGTGCTCGGCCGGGCATTGAAGGAAATCGACCGCAGCCGGTATATCCTGAGCACTAAGGTGGGACGGTATGGCCCGGATTTTGCCGATTTTGATTTTTCCGCCGATCGTGTCACGCGCAGCATCGATGAGTCGCTATCGCGGTTGAATGTGGATCATGTGGACATCCTGCTTGCCCACGACATTGAATTCGGCTCGCTCGATCAGATCGTGGACGAGACAATTCCCGCGCTCCAGCGGCTGAAGCAGCAGGGCAAAACACGATTCATTGGTGTCAGCGGGCTGCCGCTGGTCGTTTTTACCCGCATGGCTGATCGATTGGCGCCAGGGACGCTGGATGTGATTCTTTCCTATTGCCATTACGAGTTGAACGATACATCGCTGTTGAGCATCCTGCCTCGCATGAAAGCTGCAGGCATCGGCGTCATCAATGCATCACCGACAGGGATGGGTCTGCTGACCCATCGCGATCCACCAGCCTGGCATCCGGCTCCGGGGGCGCTTAAAGCCGCCTGCCAAAAGGCTGCACAGCATTGTGCCGCGCGCGGAGCCAACCTTACGAAGCTTGCCATCCAGTTTTCCATTGCCAATCCCGATATCCCGACCACGCTGGTGAGCACTGCCGATCCGTGCGAGGTCGAGCAGAATCTGCGGTGGGCACATGAACCCATCGACGAGGCGCTTCTGCGCGAGGTGCTCGAGATCCTGTTGCCGGTGCACAACGTTACCTGGCCCAGTGGGCATAGCGAAAATAACTGATGGGGTGATAAGTCATATTTGTTCAGCCGAGGCGGCTCCTGCTGGATTGCGGGGCGTCTGCGTCAATCCATGACGCGTAACCAGTTGCAGGAATTGAGATGGTGACATACCGCGGGTTCGCTTGAATACGCGGGAAAAATGTTGAGGGTCGTCGAATCCTACTTGCTTGGCGACCTGCTTGATTGACATTCCCTGCCGTACCATCGCATCGACTGCGTGATCAATCTTCAATCGGACCAGGAAGTGATAGGGCGTCACGTTGGAATAGCGGTTGAACAATCGGCTGAGATAGGCGCGATCTATGGCGCATTGTTCGGCCCATTGCGTGGTGGAGGAGAGGATAAGGTAGGACTGCTCGGCGTGGCGGCGGCATCGGGCATAGGTTTCATAGGCAGTTGATTCGGCTTCCTGTCCGCTGTGAGAATCGATGCGTAGCCGGGAGATCATGGTCCGCAGCAGTAACGCGGTGTGGGTGGCTGCCATATCCCCGGCGGATTGGCCGGTTTCCAGCAACTGATCGAACAGGCTTTGAAACCAGAGTGTCCGTAGCAGTTGACGCGGTTGGGGGCCGGCACAGTCGGCGGAACGGAGCAGCTTCAAGGCATCGCGACCCACGAAATCGACGAAGTACTTCACCATCGGATTCCTGGGATCTGTGTGGAACCGATGGGGGATATGTGGGCGATAGGTGAAGACGCTGCCGGGGTGGAGCGGATAGTCAACCCCGTCGATGGACAGGATTCCCTGGCCGTCGGCCACATACTCGAGGGCGAAATAAGGAAAGTTTGAGCGCTCGATCCTGTAGTCTGGATCGCACGTCTCACAGCCGCCGCAGACCACCGCCAGTCTCACGTGCGAAGGAGGAGTCAAATCAAGAAAAAAATAGCGACCTGTGTGAACGTGGCTGGAGATAAAGTTGGGCAGCGCAGACGATGCCATGGCAAGGTCATCGTACGACGCGGAGAGGCTGAGATCAAAAATGTCCATGTTTAAGTCGCAAGTAGCCATGTTGGTGTATCGTGGAATGGGGTAGACTCGCCCATCGATGGGCTGCGCGGTGGCGCGCAATGCGGTTAGTAATTCAGGGCGTCAGCCCGGTGGTTATTGGCGGGACAGTGCAATGAGTTCATTCATTTTTCCCAAGCGCACCGTTCACCTCGATTTTCATACCGGTCCGGCAGTTCCGGATGTGGGGGCGGATTTTGATCCGGAGGAGTTCGCGCGCACGTTTGCCGAAGCAAACGTTGACAGCGTGACTGTGTTTGCCAAGTGTCATCACGGACACCTGTACTTCAACACGTCACATCCTGCGCGGCATCCGACGCTGCCTCCGGGGCTGGATCTGCTGGCTGAGCAGATCCAGGCCTTGCATCGAAGGGGGATCCGCGCGCCGATCTATCTGAGTGTGCAGTGCGATGAGTACGCAGCCAACGCGCATCCGGAATGGATCGCCCTTACGCCAGAGTTGAAGCACGTAAAACGGGCCGCTGGCCCATTCGACGCCGGCTGGCAGATCCTGGACATGTCCAGCCCATACCAGGATTACCTCGCTGATCAACTGAATGAGGTCCTGAAGCGTTTTGCGCCAACCGACGGCATCTTTCTGGACATGTGCTGGGACCAGGTCAGTTGCTCGAAATGGGCAATTGACGGGATGAAAAAGGCATCGCTTGATCCTGCCGATCCGGAAGACCGCAAGAAGTATGCGCGGCAGGTCGTCCATCAGTACATGGCGCGTTTTCGCGATATGGTGGAGGCGGCGCATCGTGGCCATCCACCGGCAGGTGTCTGGTTTAACAGCCGGCCGAAAACCAACCTGGCTGAGGAGAAGCAGTTCCTTCGCCATGTGGAGATTGAAGCCCTTCCAACCGGTGGATGGGGTTATGCGTACTTCCCCTACGTATCCCGTTTCGTGCGGCCGCTGAACCTGCCGACGCTAAGCCATACCGGGCGGTTTTTCCGGAGCTGGGGGGACAATGGCGGACTCAAACCCGCGATGGCCCTCAAATACGAGTGTTGCCAGATTCTCAGCCAGGGAATGACCAATGGCGTGGGTGATTTGCTGCCACCACGCGGTAAACCCAATCCGGCGGTCTACAAACTGATTGGCGAGGTCTATGCGCACATCCGCGCCTGCGAGCCATTTGTGGAACAGGGACGGTTGCTGGCCGATATTGCGGTCATCATTGATCCACAACTCGGCGATAATCCCGGCCCCGCCGGCTTGGGCATGGTGCGCATGCTCCAGCAGTTGCAGCAGCAGTTCGACCTGCTTCCTCCGTCCAGCGACTTTTCCAATTACCGCGTGGTTGTGGTTCCGGAGAATGTGCCGATGAATGAGGCGCTGCGAGAGCGCCTTCAAGCCTACCTGGATAAAGGTGGGAACGCGATCCTTGTAGGCGCATCGGGATTCAATCCGGAGGAGCGTCCATGGCTGGGGCATCAGTGCCTTGAGGGCCTCAAGGGAGATCCCGAACCGCATCTGTTCCTGCACCCGGATTCCTGTGTAGCCGATGGGCTGAGCGATTTCGCTCATGTGATGTACGAACCGATGCGTTCGCTGGTGCCTGCCTCCGCAGCCAAGGTTCTTGTGCGCATTGGCCGGCCGTATTTCCAGAGGGCTTACGATAAGTTCAGTGGTCATGAGTATACCCCCGAAGCGCCGTTTGATGCGGCTTCGGCGGGGGCGGCGGTCGTTGAAGGAGACCGTGTCGTCACGTTTGCCGCACCGATTTTCACCGCTTATGGCAGAAACCCGACACCCTGGTATCGGCGGCTGTTTGGCAATGTGCTGCGGCGGTTGTTGCCTGATCCGCTGATTATTGCCGATGGTCATAGCCGCCTGGAAACAACGGTGGTAGAGGCACCAGGGCGTCGTGTGGTCCATCTCCTGAGTTTCAATTGTGAACGACGTGCCGATGGAATGGACATCGTTGAAGATGCCATCCCGCTGATAGAGATGCCGTTGGCCGTACGCAGCCAGCAATCGCCGTCACGCGTGACGCTTCAGCCAGATAATCAGCCATTGCCGTTCGAGTATCGAAATGGCTATGCGCATCTGGCCGTAACCATGACCGGCGGCCACGCGATGGTCGTGCTGGAGGACTAACGCAGCGAAGACGCAGGATGCCCCTGGGCAGCGATCGGGCAGAGGGTTCTTCAGCGGGATGAAGCGCGTGTCTCAGCGAGTATCCGTGTGCGGAGTTGCTGATGAAGCTGGCGCGTGATGGGACCGGGCGTGGTGGCGATCGGGCGATTGTTCCAGTGCGAAACCCAGTTGATCTCCCGTGTGGTGCTGGTGATGAATAGCTCATCAGCCTGGGCGGCCTGTTGTTCGGTGAAGGGGCGTTCGAGGATCTCAATGCCGACGTGCTGCTCCATGTCAAGCAGTATGGCGCGCGTGATGCCCGGCAATACCTTGGGGCCGACGGGATGGGTCCAGACCTGCCCGTTGATGACGGCAAAGAGGTTGGTGGAGCAGCATTCGGTGACGATGCCGTTGTGGACGAAGACGGCTTCGTCGGCGCCGGCGCGGTGGGCGGCGTTCTTGGCCAGCACATTGGGGAGCAAGGCAATAGATTTGATCCAACAGCGGCTCCAGCGGTCGTCGGAGAGGGTGATGAGCCGGATGCCGGGGATGGCGGAGAGATCGGTCACCGGTGGGGGTAGTTCGCGGACATAGAACAGCAGGGTGGGCGGTGTCTGATCGTCCCAGACATGATTGCGCGGACAGCAGCCGCGGGTAAGCTGTACATAGACCATGCCACTGACGATGCCGCTCTGATCGACCACCCCGCGAATAGCGCTGGCCAACTCGCTTACCGGCATGGGCAGTTTCAGCTCAATGCCGGCGGCTGAGCGCTCCAGCCGTTGCAGATGCTCAGCCAGGGTGAATGGCTGGCCGTCGTAGAGACGAATGACCTCGTACACGCCATCGGCGAACTGAAACCCGCGATCTTCAACCCCGATGGTGGCGTCGGCGAGAGGCAGGACTTTGCCATTCAGGTAGATCAGCTCAGCCATGAGGGATACGACCTTTCAAAATGCTCGATACGCAGTCGCGCCGATAGGGCGTGGGCGATATCTTCGCATATAATCGTCCGCCGTAAATGGCTTCTACAGATTCCACTCAACCCGCATGGGATGACCAGCTCCTGAGCAATCCGCACGCCGTCGCGGATAAGCGATCGCGCGTTCAGCGGATGTTTGCCGCGATCGCCCCCAGTTACGATCTCAACAATCGCCTGCACAGCCTCTGGCAGGACCAGCGCTGGCGGAAGAAGGCCGTCAAGCTGGCGATGCTCAAACCGACGGATCGGGTGGTGGATGTCGCATGTGGGACGGGGGACTTGAGCCTGGCGTTTGCTCGATACCTCACCAAGGTGCGCAACCGACCAATCGGCAATCAGCAGGTGATCGGGATTGACTTCACTTTCGAGATGCTCCCGATTGCGAAGGATAAATCGAAGAGTTCAGATTTCAGGTCTCAGATCGGCTACACCAACGGCGATGCCCTGGCGTTGCCACTGGCAGATGCTTCAGCCGATGTCGTTTCCATTGCCTTCGGCATTCGTAATGTGCAGGATCCGGCGGCTGCCTGCCGGGAGTTTTATCGGGTGCTTCGTCCTGGCGGGCGGCTGATCATTCTGGAGTTCTCGCTGCCGGAGAACCGCATCCTGCGCGGGCTGTACAACTTCTACTTCCGCAAGATCCTCCCCCGCACCGCGACACTCATCAGTCGCGACAAAACAGGGGCCTACAAGTACCTGCCCGAAAGCGTCAACACCTTCATCACACGCGACCACATGATGCAGATGATGACCGACGCCGGTTTTGTCAGCGTGCAGCAGTTCCCGCTGACATTCGGCATCTGTGTCTGCTATCGGGGGATCAAGACAAGCTAGCAATCGGCCCGGGCGATTGTCCCCCCGCAGATTTTCCTATCGCCAATCCTGGCATAGCCATGGCCGCAGAAGCTTCACTGTTGCGGTTTCTTGGACGGTTTGGCGTGTCGCTTTTTCGTGCGTTGTGGACGACGGCCGTAGCGGGTGCCTTCGCCGGACCCATCTCCAGAGCCGTTCTGCACCAGGGGAGGGGTTCGGGTGCCCGGCTCGGGCGTCACCTGCTTCAGCTCGCGATCCGCCGGGTTCCACCAGGGCTTTTTCACGCCCTGTTTTACGCACTTGAGCACGTCCCGGGGGGTGTCGACCAGGCGGAAGATATCCAAGTCTTCGTGATCGATGTATTTCGGAGCCAGCGTCTTTCGCATCCACTCAATCAGGCCGGTCCAGTATTCACTGCCGTACAGCACCACTGGAATCGGATCGATTTTCAGCGTCTGCACCAGTGTCAGGGTCTCCAGAAGCTCATCCAGCGTCCCATATCCTCCGGGGAAGCAGACAAATGCACAGGCATACTTGGTGAACATCACCTTGCGGGCATAGAAGTAGTGGAAATCCAGCGAGAGGGTCTGGTACTTGTTGGCTTCCTGCTCCTGGGGCAGTGTGATGTTCAGCCCGATGGATTGTCCGCCGGCTTCATAGGCGCCTTTGTTGGCGGCTTCCATAATGCCCGGCCCGCCACCGGTAATGATGGCAAACCCCGCCTTGGACAGCAGCCGCGCGGTTTCTTCACATTCCTTGTAGTACTTGGCTTGCGGGGGAATGCGGGCACTGCCGAAGATCGACACCGCCGGGCCAACCGGCGCCATCATTTCAAAGCCTTCGACAAACTCCGCCATGATGCGGAAGATCCGCCAGCTATCCATTCCGTTCTGGAAGTCCATTGTCATCTGCCTGCAAGCCTCCTGAAAAAGATTCACCGTTGCAGGAT
>CAZSJB010000089.1:0-8795 GCA_964606625.1 uncultured Tepidisphaeraceae bacterium
TTGACGCAGAATCGCGGATTGAGGGGGATGTTGTGTTTCAAAACGAACCCAATGCGCCGCTGCGACGAATCCGATGGATTCAATACCGGTCAAGCCGTCCGGCTGATTACGCCGACGTGACAGGAGCAGCCACGCCCTGTATGGTCTGCGCGCTTGTTTTCACGGAAGGATGCTTGACACATGGATGCTGTCAAAGCCTACACCTCGCGCCGGATGCTCGCTCTGGGGTTGATCGGATTTGGATCTGGTCTGCCGCTGCTGCTGACGACGGCCAAGCTCCAGCAGTGGATGTCGGATATCAACATCGACCTGGCGACGATCGGGCTGATGCAACTGGTGACGCTGCCATACGTGCTGAAGGTGCTGTGGTCGCCGTTGATGGACCGGTATCGGATTCCGTTCCTGGGTCCGCGGCGCGGGTGGATGGTGGTGACGCAGGTTCTGCTGATTATCGCGATCGCGGGGTTGGCGATCCTCGGTCAGGCAGGGACGGTGGGGCCGCTGGCTGTCGCGGCGCTGATCGTGGCGGTGCTGAGCGCGTCACAGGACATCGTTGCCGACGGATATCGCACAGATCTGCTCAAGCCAGAAGAGCGGGGCATGGGGGCTGCGGTGTTCGTGACCGGGTATCGCATGGCGATGCTGGCAACAGGCGTGGGGGCATCGGTATTGGTGGGGGAAGGAATTCTCAACTGGTCGCAGGCCTACCTGCTGATGGCGGGGATCATGAGCCTTGTCCTGGTGGGGACGCTCTTGGCGGAAGAGCCGGAGGTTCAGCCGGTCCAGCCGCAGAATCTCATGAGTGCGGTCTGGCCACCGGTACAGGAGTTTCTTACCCGGCGGGATGGCTGGCTGGTGCTGCTGTTTGTGATGCTGTTCCGCCTGCCCGACTCGCTGGCGGGCGCAATGACGATCCCATTCCTGAAAGACATCGGTGTGGGGAACACGGACATCGGCCTCTATCGCGATGGCGTGGGGCTGGCGATGACGATCATCGGGGCGGTGGTTGGTGGGATCGTGGTCGCCAGGATGCCACTGCGGGCGTCACTGTGGTTGTTTGGGATTCTCCAGGCGGTGAGCAACGCCGGATTCCTGCTGCTGACGATGACCGGCGCCCACAAGGTTGCGCTGGTGGGGGTATTGATGGTGGAAAACTTCTGTGCTGGGCTGGTGGTTGCCGGGTTCTTTGCGTTCCTGATGGGCCAGTGCCATCCGCAGTTCACGGTGACGCAGTATGCGATGCTGTCGAGCATCATGGTGGTGGCTGGCAAGCTGCTGGCAGCGTGGACCGGATTCTGGGCGGAGGCACTGGGGTGGAGCGGGTTTTTCCTGCTGAGCATCACCGCGGCGCTGCCGGGGCTGGCGCTGCTGCCGTGGATTTATCCCCGGCAAAAGGGGGACACCGATGATGTCGAAGGATTCGAAGGGGTTGCTGCCCAGGAGCAGGAGGCGGCTGCACCCGTTTAAGCCGGTATACTTCCGCATATATGGATCACCAATCACCTTCCTCGCCATCCGCCCAGCCCAAACCCTCCCGCGTGTGGGTTCAGCCAGCCGTCGCCCTGATGGCGGTCGCGGTGGGGCTGGTGCTGTTCATCCTCTTCTTCGAAGCTGTCAGTACCGTGATGCTCGGTGTGCTGGCAGCGGCGATCGTCGCCTGCACGCTGAATCCGCTGGTGCGATATATCCCCGGCCCGCGAGCGCTGGGGGCGGCGGTGCTGGGACTGGGATTCATCGCCCTGGTCGTGACGCTGGTGGTGGCGCTGTCCTGGCCGCTGGCCAAGCCGATCCAGTCGGAACTGGAGCAATGGCCGCAAAACCGCCATCGCATCGACGCGTTGCTGGCGGAGTGGAGCCATGCCCTGGCGCTGGAGGAACCAGTTACGGTCGATGGAATCTTCAACTCGATCGGTCAGTTTTTCGCTGGCGATTCCGTGCCCAGATTCTTCAGCCGTGGGGCCGAGGCGGTGGTCGCCATCCTGATCTGGCTGGCGTTTGTGTTCATCGGATCGATCTTCATGCTGGCGGATCCGAATGATCGCCTGCTGAACCCGGCACTGCGGGTGATCGCGCCCAAGTACCGCAGCCGCGTGGTGGCGATGCTGGAGGCGCTGGGCCCGAAACTGCGCCGCTGGGTGCTGGGGACAGCTACCAGCATGTGCATCGTGTTCACCGCATCGTGGATCGGGTACAGCACGTTCGGGCTGAACTTTGCCTTGCCGCTGGCGATGCTGGCTGGGCTGTGCGAGATCGTGCCCACCGTCGGTCCGGCGGTGGCGATGATCGTAGCGGCGCTGTTCGCGGCAACCCAGAGCGGCAGCGCCGTGGTCGGGGTGCTGATCGTCTATGCGGTCATCCAGTCGATTGAAGCCTATCTGATCCTGCCGATGATCATGCGCGGCGCCGTGAAGATTCATCCAGCCGTTACGCTGTTCAGCGTGGTGCTGTGGGGAAAAGTGTTTGGTGTACCGGGGCTGATGCTGGCGATTCCGATCAATGTCACGCTGGCGTGCCTGACCGAATACCTCTACATCCGCCCGCGCGACGAGGCCTTGCCGGATGCGCAATCGGTGCTTCGGCGCGCCCAGACGGTGAACGTGGGATAACCCAGCCGCTGTAACCCATGTGCCACGTGAGAAACTGGCGCAGTCTATCCACTTTTGTGCCAGAAAAACTTATGGTCAATGGACCATGTCTTCGCCCATCTCAGACCCGTCTGTGCTTCAACCACCCCAAGATGTGCGTCCCGGAGGAAAATACGCATTCGTAGTAATCGCCTTTGCGCTGGCTGCGATTGTGACCTTGTGGCTGTACCTCGGCCAGGTCGTTGTGCGCGAACAGGCGCTGATGTGCGGCATTTTCGTGCTGGCGGCGGTGCTGTGGGTGACCGAGGCGATACCGCTGTTTGCCACGTCGCTGCTGGTGGTCGGATTGGAGATCCTGCTGCTGGCCAATCCTGGCAACTGGCCGGGGCTGGGGTTCGATTCAGGTGACTCACCCAACTTTCGGACGTTTGTCGCGGCGGCAGCCGACCCGGTGATCATGTTGTTCTTCGGGGGATTTTTGCTGGCGCGAGCCGCCGTGAAGGAGGGCGTAGATGCGACCCTGGCGGGGATCATTCTCCGCTGGGTGGGGCGCCGGCCAGGGCGCGTGCTGGCGGGCGTGATGCTGGTGACGGTGATGTTCTCGATGTGGATGAGCAACACCGCCACGGCAGCCATGATGATGGCGCTGGTTGCGCCGATGCTGGCGATGGTTCCCAAGGCCGATCCGTTCCGCAAGGCCCTTTTGCTGGGCGTGGCCTTCTCCGCCAATATCGGCGGTATGGGCACGCCGATTGGCTCGCCGCCTAATGCGGTTGCAATGGGCTTCCTGCGTAATGCAGGGCTGGATGTCGGCTTCCTGCAATGGATGCTGGTTTCCGTTCCGCTGCTGACAGGACTGCTGGTGTTCTGCTGGGTGTTGCTGATGGTCCTGTATGCCCCACGGGACACAACGCTTCGCCTGGAACTCAAACCACGGCGCCTCACCCGGCGCGGCTGGTTCGTGGTGGGGGTGTTCCTGGTAACGGCTGCGCTGTGGCTGACCGAGTCGCTGCATCACCTGCCCTCCTCGGTGGTGGCGCTGCTTCCAGCCGTGGTGTTCAGTTGCACCCATCTGCTGGGGCGGCAGGACGTCAATTCCATGGAATGGAGCATCCTGATTCTCATCGCCGGCGGCATCAGCCTCGGGAAGGGAATGCAGGTGACAGGGCTGGATGAGTCATTTGTGCACTGGATGCTCACCGATCGCGAGTCCGCTGGCTTGGGGGTGCTGGGGGTGCTGGTGATGATCACGCTGGGACTGGGCACGTTCATGTCCAACACGGCGGCTGCCAACCTGCTGCTGCCGATCGGAATATCGCTGGCAATCGCCTCCGGTGGCGGGCTGGGACAGGTGCATGTGGCGATCTCGATTGCCCTGATGGCCTCGGTCGGGATGGCGCTGCCGATCAGCACGCCGCCCAATGCGGTTGTCTATGCGTACGGCGATCTGAAGACGCGCGACATGGCGATCACCGGAGGGATCATCGGCCTGCTTTGCGCAGTGCTGGTCACTTTTGGAAGCGGCATGGTGCTGCGCTTCTGGGGCGTGGAAGGGTGACGCATCAGCCTGTGGTATCGGTCACCCGTGCAACGATCATTGTCACGTCGTCGCTGGGCCGTGTGAGGCCGACGAACCGGCGCATGTCCCATAACAGGTGATTGGCGATCGTCTCCGCCGATGCATCGGGCAATGCGCCAGCCTGCTTGAATGCCGCAATGATCCTGTCGCGTCCGTAGGTTTCCTCATTGAAGTTCATCGCATCGGGCAGGCCGTCCGTGTAAAGGAGGATGACATCACCCACTTCCAGGTCAATCCACCGCTGGACAAACTCCTCTTCCGGGTCAACGCCCAGGACCATGTTGGGCGTCTCCAGCTCGATAATTTCGCCCTTGCGCAGGATCAGCGCAGGCGGGTGCCCGGCATTGGTGTAGGTAAACCGGCGCGTGATGGTGTTGAACACGCCGTAGAAGGTCGTGACGAACTCCGAGGGCTTGGTATCGCGGCAGAGCATGAGATTCACCCGCCGCATGATCTCGTAGAGGTAGTAGACGTTGTCGATCTGCGCCCGGACAAACGCCCGTACCGATGCCATGATCAGCGATGCCGGCACGCCCTTGCCGGAGACGTCCGCGACAATCAGCCCGATATTGCCTTCAGGCAGGGGGATGAAATCGAAAAAGTCGCCCCCCAGCGCGTAGCAGGGGACGTAGACGCTTGCCAGGTCGATCCCATCGAGCTTGGGCGGCTGACGGGGCACCATGCGCTGCTGCACGTCGGCAGCCATCGCGACCTGGCGCTCGAGGGCTTCGGCTTCGAGGGTTTCTTGGAGCAGGCGCGCGTTTTCGATTGCGGCAGCCGCTTGGGCGGCGACCGCCCGCAGCAGATCGATCTCCATGGAGGAGAACTGCCGCTCCACATCGGTATAGACGCGCAGCACGCCGATGGGCCGTCCCTTGTAGCGCATGCCCACCGACAGCATCGAGACGATTCCCTCGCGGCGGGATTCTTCCGTGTACCGCACGCGCGGGTCGGTTGTCATGTTCCGCACATATGCAAAGCCCTTGCTGGACAGGGCCTCGCGGTCGATTTCCGCTTCGCTAAGCCGGACCGGCCCCTTGTTGAGATATTCCTGCGAGAGGTTGTGAACCGCGCGGATGCGCAGCTCATCGCCGTCCTTGTCGATCAGGCGAATCGACGAGGCCTTGGTCTGCATCACCTCGCAGACGACTTCCACCGTCCGCTGGAGCACCTTGCGCAGGTCGCGCGCATCAGCCAGCATCATGGTGACGTTGTAAAGCGCCGTCAGCTCGTGAACGCGCTGGCGAAGCTGGTACTCCTGGAAGCACAGGCGGGCGATCGCGTTGGCCAGCAGGAACAGGAACTGGATGGCAGCCGGACGCGTGCGGTCACCGCGTGTCAGTTGCAGCGCCAGGGCCTTCATCTGCTTGAACTCGATGCCGTACTTCCTGGCCATGTGCTCCAGGCGGGCATCGTCCACCTCCTCGGCGGTGCGGTGCTCTGCCGACATCCGCAGCGTTCCGAGGCGGTGGTTGCCCACCATGATCGGGGCGATGTACTCATTGCCTTCCCGGTGGGGAACGGCGGTGGGTTCCGAGTCCGCGATCGCACGCTGGCGACGGACGAACTCCGGCGTGGGGGCCGGGCTTGTCAGAACATTGCCCTCGGCGTCCGTGATGACGGCCTGCACGTTCGCTACGGCAGCGAAGCTGTCCTGGATTTCCTGGAGGGTTTCCAGGTCCATGAAGTCGGTGAGGCGCAGATTATTGGTTCCAAGCGTCGGCATGCGGTCGCGGGATGCATTGTAGGGCGGATTGCGGTGGCTTCAATCATACCCCCAGGTTCGCAGGTTCAGGTTGCAACTTCACAGGTATTACTGTCATGGGAATCTTCCGTTGACGCTGCAAGCCCGCAGCGCTGTAATAGACACATCGGCTTCCTGAAAGTGAGTCATCCACCATGCCAACGGTCAATATCAACGGTCACCAAATCCATTACCTTGAAAAGGGCCAGGGCCGGCCGGTCATCCTGGTCCACGGGTTTCCGCTGGATCACCGGGTCTGGGCGGGGCAGATCGACGCACTGGCCGAGAATTATCGGATGATTGCCGTTGATCTGCCCGGATTTGGCCAATCCCGGGCGGCGGGGCCGTTCACCATCCAAAGCCTGGCCGAGACGCTCCGCGGGCTTGCCCAACAGATTGACGCCATTCCGTGCGTGGTCGCAGGGCTCTCCATGGGCGGATACGTCATCCTGGCATGGGCCAAGCTCTGTCCCACCGATATCGACGGGATGATCCTGGTCGACACCAAAGCCGACGGCGACACCGCCGAAGCCCGCGAAAACCGCAATCGCATGATCGAACTGGCCGCCGCCAGCGGCAGCAGCGCCATCGCCGACGACATGCTGCCCAAGCTCATCGCCCCACAGACCCTCAGCCATCAGCCCCAGACCGTCCAGACGCTGCGGGCCATGATCGAAGATCAGCCGGCGCAGACGATCCAGTGGGCGCTGGCGGCCATGCGCGACCGCGAAGACCTCGTGGATTTCCTCAAATCCATTGCGGACCCCGCCCTCATCATTGTAGGCGAGCACGACAAGGTGACGCCGCCCGAAGGCGCCCGCCGCATGCAGCAGAGCATCCAGCAGGCACAATTGGCGATCATCCCCGACTGCGGACACCTGCCCCCCATCGAAAAACCCCGCGAAACCGCGGAAGCCATCAGCAGCTTTCTGCGAGAATGCCTCTGATCGGCAGGTCGCTTTCCTCATAAACAACGTCCAGGGTTTTCCATTCGGCGCCGCCGCGGCGTAGAATCATCATCATGAATCGAGAGAAATTCGCCTGGATCGCGAGTATCGCCCTCGTCTGCCTGCTGGCGTTTCAACTGCCCGGCACCATGGCAGCGCGGGACGATGAATATTCCTTCGTCCGGACGCTGGTGGACATCCATCGCCAGATTGTCACCAATTACGCCGACGAAGTGGATGAACAGCGCCTGCGCGAAGCCGCGATTGATGGATTGCTCAGCCGCTTGGACCCCCACAGCGTCTACATCCCGCCGGCTGAGCGGGAAGAGTTTGATCGCGCGCTCGATGGCACCTTCCGCGGAGTGGGGATTCAGCTCCATCAGCTCGATAACGGCCAGATCGAGGTCGTCAGTCCGATCGACGGCTCGCCGGCGTTCGAAGCCGGCATCATGGCCGGCGACATCATCCTGAAGGTCAATGGTGAATCGATCGAAGGCTTGCGCCTCCCCGAGGTGGTCAAGAAGATCACCGGCGAAAAGGGGACCGAGGTCACGCTTACCGTCCGTCATGTGACCGGTGAAGAGCAGGACCTCACCATGCAGCGCCAGGATGTGGTCGTGCCCACCATCAAGGGGTTTGAACGTAACCAGGATCACACCTGGAACTGGTTTGTCTCGGACGATCCGAAGATCGCCTACGTCCGCATCACCCAGTTCACCAGCGAAACATATGAGAATCTCCGCCAGGTGATGCTCGAACTGCAAGACCAGGGCATGCAGGGGCTGGTGATGGATCTGCGCTTCAACCCCGGCGGCCGGCTGGATGCAGCCATCCAGGTGGTCGACATGTTCATTGATGAGGGCATCATCGTCAGCACGCGCGGCCGCAACCGGCCGGAGAGGATCGCGTACGCGACCGTGCCGGATACTCTGCCGTACTTCCCGATGATCGTGCTGATCAACGAGCATTCGGCCTCGGCAGCCGAGGTTGTCGCCGGATCGCTGATGGACAACCGCCGCGCCCTCGTGATCGGCGAACGCTCCTACGGCAAGGGCAGCGTGCAGGAGTTGATTCCGCTGGATGGCGACGGGGGCGAACTGAAGCTGACGGTTGCTTACTACTATCTGCCCAGTGGTCGGCTGGTGCATCGTAAGAAGGATGCTGAAGACTGGGGTGTCGAGCCGCAAATCATCGTGCCGATGAGCGATGACCAGGAAGTTGCCGTGATGCGGCAGCGCCAGCGGCAGGAGATGTTCCGGCGCCCGGTTCCAGAGGCGTCCACGCGTCCTTCCAGCGCCCCGGCGGATGAGGAAGTGGTCGATCTGCAATTGCAGCAGGCAGTGACCACGATGGTCGGCCTGCTGGTGCTCCAGGGGGACAACGCCCCGGCGCCCCGCTGGCCGGTGCGCCCGCTGACCACCCAGGCAGCGGCTCCGGAGCAGCCGAAGGAGAATCCGGATTCGGTCGATCAGCTGCAAGACGGTCTGATCGATCCGATCGATCCTGATCCGCGGCAAGACGGCGATTCGGAAAACGAACAGCCGACAACGCTTCCCACGACGGTGCCAGCCAACAAATGAACCGCGGGAATCATGATCACACGGATCACAATCGGGTGATCCGCTCTATTGGAAACAGCGCACAACGCGGTTGGAGATGGCATTGATCCTGGGCATTGAGTCGACCTGTGACGAAACCGCGGCTGCGGTGGTCGAAGCGGGTGTGCGCGTGTGCAGCAACGTCGTCGCCACGCAGTTTGAACTGCACGAGAAGTATCGCGGCGTGGTGCCGGAGATCGCCAGCCGCGCGCATATCGAAAATATCCTGCCTGTGTTGCGCGAGGCGATCGAGCAGAGTGGCTGGTCGTTTGATGACATCGATGCCATTGCCGTGGCCTGTCGTCCGGGTCTGATCGGATCGCTGCTGATCGGCGTCACGGC
>CAZSJB010000090.1:0-8790 GCA_964606625.1 uncultured Tepidisphaeraceae bacterium
CCCTTCGTGTGAGTGTCCACCTGCTCAACATGATCCCACTTTGTCGGTAAGATGTCTGGGACGAGTGGGATTCACGGGTGAACGGATCATTCGATATTCTGCGTCAGGGCGCCTGGGATCTGTGGGCCTGGGTGTGCATCGCTGCTGCGGCAGTACTGGTGATGTATGCGCTGAGCGCACGGGTATGGAGCGGCCCATTTCGATGGGTGCGCGGCGCTTTGGTACTGAGTGGGGTGGGGGGAACGATCCTGGTTCTGGCTCTGCCGGGGCTGCGCTCGCCGGTGGTGGGGCTGGTCTGGACGTTTGTGCTGCTGTCGATTCTATCCACCACATTTTATCTCAATCTGCAGGGACAACTCAGCCGACGACGCATGGGAATATTGCTGGCAATGCGGATTGCGTCGCTGGCGCTGCTGGTGCCGATGCTGTTCGAGCCCGTGATCCGATACACGGCGCGCCCCGAACCGGAGCGGCCATTGCTGGTGCTGGTTGATACCTCCGGATCGATGTCTTTTCCGGATGTGCAGAACGGGCCAACGCGCCTGCAATCGGTGTGGCAGATCCTTCAGCCACAACTATCCAGACTGTTCGATCACTTTATTCCGCAAATCTATACTTTTGACAGTCATCTTGAGTTACTGGACAACTTTGAGGCACTTGCCACGCGCCAAGCCGATGGCCAGTCGACCGATATCGCCGGTGCTGTCACCAAAGCATTGGCTGCGACGTCTCATCCAGATGCCGCGGTCATTCTTATCAGCGATGGGGTCGACAACGTCTCATCGGATGTCGTCGGCGTGGTTCGAGGAGGCGGTCGGCCCGTGCATACGGTGCGCGTCGGGTCCGAGCAAACTGAGCCGGCGACGCTGGCCAATATTGCTGTCGACAGCGTCGATGCCGCCGATGATCTGGTGGTCGATCATGCCACTACAATCGCCGCAACAATCAAGTCCTCCGCTTTGGCCAATCGGGTCGTGGATGTGAAACTCGCGAGGCTGGATGAGGATGGCAATCCGACCGGCGAGATCACGACCAAGCCGCTGGTGCTTCAACCCCTGGCGGAAGGACAGGTGGTCGAACTGCCGTATACACCGAAGGATGCAGGCATACAGCGGTTGGCGGTGTGGGTCGATCCGGTCCCGGGCGAGCGGAGCACGGTGGACAATCGGCAGGAATACCAGGGATTGGCGCTCGATCCGCGCATCAAGGTGCTTTACATCGAAGGGCGTGCCCGGCCGGAGTATCGTGAGTTGAATCGCGCGTTGGGACGGGATCCGAATATCGAATCTGCCAGCCTGCTGCGGATTCAGCAGGACCGGTTTGCGGCTTCGGGTACGATCGATGGTGAGCGGCTGACGGCTTTGCCAGCGACGGCTGAGCAGTGGTCACGTCTGGATGTCATCATCCTGGGGGATTTGCACAGCAGCTATCTCACGCCGTTGCAGCAGCAGCAAATCGAACAGGCGGTGCAAGGGGGAGTGGGTCTACTGATGATCGGAGGGCAGTACACGCTGGGTCCCGGTGAATATGCGGGATCACCGCTGGAGCGGGCATTACCAGTTTTTGTGGGGGGATCCGATGCCCCGCAGGAAACAACGCCATTTGTTCCGCAGTTGACCGATGCCGGGCGCGTGCATCCGGTCATGGAGGGGCTGGCGGAGTGGTTTGATCCGGAAACGGAAAATAGCTTGCCGCCGTTGCGGGGAAATGTGGTGGTAGATCGGCCCAAAAGCGGTGCCCAAGTCCTGCTGGTACATCGGGATCGACCCGGTCCCGATGGCCAGCCGCAGATCGTGCTGGCTGTGCAGAATTACGGCCAGGGGCGCACAGCGGTATTTACAGGCGATACGACGTACCAGTGGTATTTGCCCCTGCGCGGAATGGGGCAGGACTCGCCATACAATCGGTTCTGGGGGCAGCTGGTGCGCTGGCTTGCCGGTGCGGATGTGAAGAATCGTCAGCGGGGGGCGGGTCTGGAAGCGCTGCTGAGCAAAAGCCTGTACCAGCTTGGTGAGAGTGTGCAGGTGCGGGCGATGGTGCGCGATGAACGCGGGGATGCAACCCGCTATGCGCAGGTAACGGCAACGCTTCAGCCGGTGGATGGGGACGGCAACGCTGAACCCCGCCAGTTTCCGATGACACCTTCCGACGGGCGTACAGGAATGTACGACGTGACGATTCCACATCCCGAATCCGGAGAATGGGCAGTGCGGATTACAGCGGAGAAGGATGGCGTGGAACTGGGACAGGAGGTGCTGCGATTCAGTATCGTTCCGCCGGCGGATGAGATGCTCAAGCTGGCTGCCAATTCGCAACTTCTGGTGGATATTGCCAACGCGACGGGAGGGTTTCATTATTCCCTGTCGCAGTTACCAGTATTGATCGATCAACTGGTGCGGCAGGATGAATCGGCGTTGCTTGCGGAGCACCGAACGGTTCCAGTGCACAACGCGATCCGGCTGCTATTGGCAGCAGCTGGACAGTCAGTGGATTGGCCGCGGCGATACGATCTGCCTATGCAGGGAGCGCTGGTGGCAGGGCTGCTGGCCGGCGAGTGGGTGCTGCGGCGCAAGTGGCAGTTGACGTAGAGGGCATTGGTTACTTGTTTATCGCAGCGAGTCCCACGATGATCAGGCCTCGGCTCAATGGATATGTGGGTTTGAGCGATGGTCTCAGTTTTCCGCGGTAATGAACCAGTGGCCCGTAACAATTAGCCCGTAACAAGCAATCAACAACAAAATGGCTCGTCTTCGTGATATTCCGCGCGCTGTGCGTAAAGTGGGGTTTTTCCGTCTGGTCTTACGGATTTACAAGCAGACGGTCGAGGACAACTGCTTTACGCTGGCAGCTGCGATGTCGTATTCGTGGCTGTTTGCGATTTTTCCATTTTTCATCTTTCTACTGTCCCTGGTTCCGTACATTCCGGCGGTTCACAGCGATCAGGCGGATGAACTGATCAATCAGTTTCTGGTGCAGCTTCCCCCAGATGCGGCTGCCATGGTGCAGTCAAACCTGACCGATTTGAAAACCAATCCCCGAACGGGGTTGCTCAGCCTGGGGATTATTGTGACGCTTTGGGTGGCCAGTGGGGGCATGGCGATGACCATGAATGCGCTCAGCCGCTGTTACGACGTGGACCCGCGCCCGATTTACAAGCAGCGGCCGTTGGCCATGCTGCTGACGGTCGGGTTTGTGGTGCTGATCATCACAGTGGTGCTGCTGTTGCCGGTAGCATCCGCAGTACGGGCCTGGGTGCAGGCGCATCCCGATTACCTCCAGTATATTGGCGGGGAATGGCCACTGGTGCTGCTGGATATGGCCCGTTGGGTGCTGGCGCTGGTCTTCATGTTCGGTGCGCTGTCGATCACCTACCATTTTGGTCCGAATATCAAGCAGACCTTTCACTTGATCACACCCGGAGCGGTGTTTGTGGTGATCGCGTGGTTGGCGGTGGGGCGAGGATTCCGCTGGTACGTGGAAAACTTCGGCAACTACAACGCGACCTACGGCGCCGTTGGTGGGGTGATCGTGTTGCTGTTCATCTTCTACCTCGATGCGCTGGTGTTGCTGATCGGTGCGGAAATCAACAGTGAAATCGACCTGGCGACGCGCACCGGCACGACAAGCGCCCACGACTTCCGTGAAGTACCCGAGAAAGAGCAACTGGATGAACGGCTCGAAAAGCAGATAGAATCCGCTGCCGATCACTGAGCAGCCAGTGCCGGTTCGGCACTGTCGTGCGGGACAGCCGATTGTCGCTCCTGCTGTTCGCGCCACTGGCGAATGCGCTGATGAATTCGCTCGTCCCGGTAGGGATAGTCGTCAAACAGGACCGGCGCATCGGTGAAACGCGGATCTTCGGTTTTACGCAGATAGGTTTCCATCTGCTGGCGCAACCCTTCCAGGATCTCACGGTATTGCGGGTCATCCGCCAGGTTTTTGATCTGGTGCGGATCGGTCTCCAGATCGTACAGCTCATGGGCTGGCCGCTTGGCAAAGCAGAGTTCATAAAAATGCTGGAACTGGGGATCGTCTCGGTGCTGGACGATGAAGCTCTTGGTGGGGCCATCGTCGCAGTCGGGGAAGCTGCCGATGGGATGGGTGGCGTTTTCCGGAACACCCACGGGCCAGCGGTCCGGTTCAAGGTTGGCGATGTACAGCCAGCGATGCGTACGGAAAGCCCGCGATGGATAACCCTCCAGCGAGGGCATTTCCTGGGCAGCTGCGTGCCGCTCACGGCCGGTGACGATGAAGTCTCGCTGTTGCTGGGCCATAGCCTCTTCGTCGTTGGCGAAAATCGGCTGAAGTGACTGGCCGGTCATGACCTGGGGCACTTCCAGCCCGGCTGCCTCCAGGAACGTGGGCGCCAGATCCGTCAGGGAGACAAAAGCATCGATCTGCCGACCGGGTTGCTGGATACCTGCGCCCCAGCGGATAGCCAGCGGGACGCGCGTTCCATAGTCGTAGAGATTGCCCTTGGATCGTGGGAAAGGCATGCCGTTGTCGCCGGTGATGACGATGATGGTATTTTCCAGTTCACCGGCTTGTTCGAGCAGTTGGATGGCGCGAGCGACGTCGCTGTCCCACCGTTCGACTTCGAAGTAATAGCTGCCCAGGTCGTTGCGGGTGGTCTGGTTGTCTGGCAGGAATGGCGGCACGACAATCGAGTCCGTTTCAATGCGATCCTCAGCCCGATAAGGGCGATGAGGGTCGGAAGTGCCCAGCCAGAAGCAAAAGGGGGCACCTTCGGTGCGGTTTTGCATGAACTCTTCAAAGTTCATTGCCGGACCATTGGGCGGTTCTTCATAGCCGCCGGCTCGGTAGTCGCCTGGACCCCATGCCTTGCGGAAGTGGCCAATGTCATATCCGGCATCTCTTAGCAGATACATGAAATTCGGATGCGATACATCCAGCGTGGAGCGGAGATTGGCGCCTTCGCCAAGGCGATAGAAATGCTGACCAGTCAGCATGGCGTTGCGACTTGGGGCGCAACTGGGTGAAGCCACAAAAGCATAATTAAACAGCAGGCCTTCTGAGGCAACGCGGTCGAATGTCGGCGTCTTGACAGCCGGATCGCCATAGGCGCCGGCGTGAGGCCAGCCCCAGTCATCAGCAACGCAGATCAGGATATTGGGGCGATCGGCTGAAAATGCCTGGCGAACCATGCCAA
Source organism: uncultured Tepidisphaeraceae bacterium (assembly GCA_964606625.1). Taxonomy (GTDB): domain Bacteria; phylum Planctomycetota; class Phycisphaerae; order Tepidisphaerales; family Tepidisphaeraceae; genus CALEKX01. The sequence continues at coordinate 5,171 of CAZSJB010000090.1, forward strand.
ACAGCGCCACGATCCCGCTGAGCAACCACGATAAGCCTCGAAGCATTCCGAACCTCCAAAACGCAAATACCCAATACGCGGACGACCTGCCGGATATCTATACCGTTCATACCAAAGGTAAACATCATACCCTGCCGGCGGCAGTCCATCGCCTGCCAATTTGCGCAAGATAAACCCGAAAACCGATCCGAAATCCGTTCTGCGAAAGTGCAGTGCTGCAATCGGCCTTTTTCAGATGGAGCAGCAGCGTCACGGAGTAGTGAATGGCAGGGGGAGAATCTGATTGCGAAGAGGCTCTCCATTGACGGTTGCCTGGATGATCTGAGCGGTGGCTGCATCCCGCAGTTCCGCGGGAGCAATGACGCGGTTGTTAGTCAGTTCCAGGCGAAGATCCGTGTGGGTGGGTGTTTTAATGGCGCCAATGCGGATGGCCTGCAACGGCCGCCATGTTGGCTGTTGGCGTGCGTCTTCCGAGGCATTGTGCTGCAGGTGCCATTCCAGGAATTGGGACGTCCAGCGGATGATATTATTACGAACGACCATCGTCTGGTAGAGGCGTCCGGGGACGCTCTTGGTGTATTGACTGTGATGCGTTTCCAGAACCAGGCCGGCGCGCATGTCTTCGAGGATGTTGTCTTCAAAAGTCATGTCGAAGGTTGGGCACAACGACCAGCCCCAATTCCCGGGATACTCTGTCGGTGGTGCCTTGAGCAGGACCATTCGTCCTCCAAGGATGTGATTGTTACGGATGACGGTGTTGAATGACGTGCCGCAAAGCTGAATCGGCTCGGACAATCCTCCGCGATTGTCGATGCGGTTGTTTTCGTACAACTCATCAACCAGTCCGGTGGCAACAGAAATCGAGTACTTTCCAGCTGGCATGGGGGTGTTGAGCAAGTAGGTCACGTCGTCGATCGGCTGAGCGATCTTGAACCACTTGCCGGCATGTTCACCGTCAAGAATGGCGACCACACTACCGGGTCGCGGCCGCGACCACATTGACAGCGGAATCTGGAGTACATAGCCGCCTGCTGTCACGCCGATCGGCTCGCCCTCATAATGCAGGCGGTAGGCTTCGGTGAGGAAGATCTCCGGCGAGTTGGGATGCGGCATCTGATCGTCGTCGCGCACGCCGATGCCGCGGATGTCGTTGCCGCAGACAATCGTCTTTGCACCTTCCTGCGTGATGACAAGGAATCGCCACAGCTTGCCCGGCGAGTGCTCGCCCTCGACGCGGTTGTTCTCGACTGTGACATCATGGATGTAGTGCCCCGCAAACGCAGCCGGCGCCATTCCACCGGCGGGGGCGCCGCGATGCACGTTATCCGCGATCAGCCACGGGCCCTGCTCGACATCAATAGTTCCACCGCGGAACGTGTTTCCGGTAATCTGGCCATTCAGCACCCGCCCGCAGCGCACCAGATCCGGCAGCCACTGGAGTTTGGCGGGATCAGGATCAGCCAGTTCCGAATCCTGGATATCCATGTTGCGAACGATGAGATTGACCAGCTCATCTTCCGGTTTGGTGCGACGCGGGGCCTGGATGACGCCGCAGCCACGCGTCCAGTCAAACGGCTTCCAGTGCACTGGCCCATCAAAGCGAATGGAGAATCCATCCAGCGTGATATTGTCCGCCAGGACCAGGATCGCTTCATGCCAGTGTTCCTGCGTGGCCGGCTGGCGGAAGAGTAGGACTGCTTCGCGCGGGCCGGTAAGAGTGATCGGTTCATGCAGTTCCAGGGCGCGGTCGAAGTGGTACGTGCCGGGGGAGAGTATCACATGGCCATACTCGCGGACGATGGCATGCAGGTCATCGCCGGGTTTGACGGTGATCGACTTGTCATTGGGGAGTTTGCCGCGGAGGGCTGGATCGCACGGGCCGCCGTCGAACTGTCCGAAATGCTGTGTGCCGTCAGCCAGGATCACGCGCAGAGTCATCCGGCCGTCGCGTTCATCGCGGAAGGGGGGAAAATAAAGATCGGCTGTGCCACGGCTGCCCGAGACGGGACGGAAGGCCAATTCGGTAAACCGCCCGGCGCGCGGCATCTGGACGGAGATGCTGTCGTTGACGCGTGCCGCCCAGTGGCCGCCGGTATCGCTGCTGAGGACGGCTGCGACGATCGGCGCACGGGTCGGCAGGCCGCTGACCCGCACATGCACATCGCCGCGTCCGGTGATGTCCGAGCCATCCTGGCCAAGCCACTGCGCGGTGAAGCGTGAGATCTGGCGGATGTTGTATTTCCTGGGCGGCGGCGTCTTGAGCGTGGGATTGCTTCGCCCGGCGATGGCTGAGCCGGTGAAACTGTGCTCACGGCCATATCCGTAGAAGACGGTCAGCTTCAGCGGTTTGCCGGCGATGCTCTGCTCGGGCGGGCTGATGAGCAACTCGGCTGAGCGCGACTTATCTGACTCTCGAAACAGCTCTGCATTCCAGAACTTGTCGGGATTGGGGCCATACTCCCAGGCAGGTCCGTCTTCGACCTCGATGCGCAGCCCCATCAGCACACCCAGCTTGTCTGACAGGCCGTTGATCTTCAGCACCACGTCCTGGATGCCGTCCGGGCCCACCGCCGCACGGCGGCCGGTCCAGTCACGGCCGTCCTGGCCCAGCCAGTCAGCGGAGAGCTGCGCCTCCGGCATGCGAAGCGTCTTGTTGCTGCGCCCCGCCATCAGGCTGGTGGATTGTATGCTGCCGTCGGCGTAGCGGATGATGATGTCCCACTGGCACTCGGCTTCGGTGTACTGCGGTTCGACGTAGACATCGGCGTAGGTGGAGCCCGCGACGCGCTCGACGGCGGCTGCGTAGGCACCGGGCGGCCCGTTGTACTGCCATTCACCGCCGCCGCGCCGGACGATGCGGATGTTCTCGATCTCGACATTGGGCAGCAGACGCTCGAGGCGGAATTGCAGATCCTGCGTATCGCTGGGGGCGATCTTGCCAAAGGGGCCGACAAGATCCTTTGGCACCTGGCCGACCCACACAGCCTGCACATCGGCTTGCGTCGTCTGTGCCATGCCAAGCCATGCCGTGACCAACAGTGCAATGCGAACTACAAACCCCATCGTCGATCTCCTCCGTGCAGTGCCTCTAAATCCCCTGTGGGGCGGATGTCGTGTTCAATGCATCTGCAAAGGCAGGCTTCGGGGTTAACCAAAGCTCTGCCGGGGTTTGGTGACGACTTACTCAGCCGAGGCCTCGGCCTCCGATGTCTGCACTGGCAGCGGCAGCTTCTGGTCCACGACCGGTTCACCGTTAACGATGGCCTTGCGAACAAAGACGCCGGCTGATTCATGCAGCGACTTGGGAGCAATCACGCGGTTGGATTCCAGTATGACACGGAAGTCATCCGGTGCGGGCGAATCGGGTGCGCCCAGGCGGATCGCTTCCAGCGGCACATAGAAGAAGTCTTTCTTTGCCTCTTCGGTCGTCTCGTGAACGTTGTACCAGTCGGCGAACTCCGGTGTCCAACGGATGGTGTTGTTGCGGGCCACCATCGTCTGGTAGAGACGGCCGGGAACACTCTTGGTGTTTTTCTTGCTGTGGTGCGTTTCCAGCACCACACCGCCGCGCATGTCTTCGAAGGTGTTGCCCTCGATGACCATGTCGAACACCGGGCACA
>CAZSJB010000091.1:0-8695 GCA_964606625.1 uncultured Tepidisphaeraceae bacterium
TTACGGCTACTTCGAAGCCCGCATGAAGCTCCCCGAGGCCCCTGGCATGTGGCCGGCATTCTGGCTGATGCCCGATCGGGGCGTTGAAGTCGGCCCCCAGTGGAAGCGTGCCGACACCAACAATGGCGGGATGGAGTTTGACATCATGGAGTACCTGTCCCGCTGGGGGCCCAATCGGCATACGGTTGCGTTCCATTGGGATGGGTATCAGAAGAATCACAAGGCCACCGGCACGCCGATCTATGTGGCTCCGGATGAGGAAGGGTACATCACCTCCGGTTTGCTGTGGCTGCCTGGGTTGGCGGTCGTCTACTGCCAGGGCGAGGAAGTGGCGCGCTGGGAATCGCCGCGGATCTCGGATGTGCAATCGTATCCGATCTTCACAGCCGTCAGCGGCGGCTGGGACAATGATCCGATCGATGATTCGAAGCTTCCCAGCGATTTCGTCATCGATTATGTCCGCATCTGGCAACGGGCTGACCTGGCCTCCGAAGTCGATGGTCCCAAACCCAATGCCGGCGGCCCAGGCGCGCTGGATAACAATTAACGCAGACCTTCTGCCTCCAAACCATAAAAAGGATCTCGACCCAAACAGGCCGAGATCTTTTTTGTGGGCTGAAAAGTCGTAAAGCAAAGTGCCCCTTAATTCCGCAGCGAGGCGATGTCGATCACGAAGCGATACTTCACGTCGCTCTTCAGCATGCGCTCATAGGCTTCGTTGATCTGATCCATGCGAATCAACTCGATGTCGGCAGTGATGCCGTGCGCGCCGCAGAAATCGAGCATCTCCTGGGTTTCCTGGATCCCGCCGATGAGTGAACCACTCAGCTTGCGGCGACCGAAGATCAGGTTACCGACATCCGGAGACGGATGCGGCTGCTCTGGCACCCCCAGAAGGCACAGCGTCCCGTCTCGCTTGAGCAGCTCGAGATAAGCATCCAGCGAGTGCGTCGCGCTGACGGTATCGAGGATGAAATCGAAGCTGCCGACGTGCTTTTTCATCTCGTCCGGATTTTTCGATACCACAACCTCGTCCGCGCCCAGCCGCCGGGCATCCTCGGCCTTGTTGGGAGAAGTCGTGAACAACACCGTGTGCGCGCCAAAGGCATGGGCGAACTTCACACCCATGTGTCCCAACCCACCCAGGCCGACAACCCCCACTTTCTGACCTGCACTTACCTTCCAGTGACGCAGCGGCGACCACGTGGTGATCCCCGCGCACAGCAGCGGCGCCACCCCTGCCAGATCCAGGTTTGGCGGCACGTGCAGGGCAAAATGCTCATCCACCACGATCCGCTCGGAATATCCCCCGTAGGTCATCTTCCCGGTGTGTTTATCCGGGCTGTTGTAGGTCAAGACCATGCCGTTCACGCAAAACTGCTCCAGGTTCTCCTGGCAGTTGATGCATTTTCGGCAGGAATCGACCATGCATCCGACGCCCGCCAGGTCGCCCACCTTAAAGGTCGTCACCTTCTCTCCCACCGCTGTTACCCGGCCCACGATTTCATGACCCGGAACAACCGGATAGACGGTGCTCCCCCACTCGTTTCGCACCATATGCAGATCGGAATGGCAGACGCCGCAATAGAGAATTTCAATTTGAACATCTGTCGGCCCGGGTTCACGGCGTTCAAGCGTGAAAGGGCCAAGCGGGGAAGTAGCATCAAATGCTGCATAAGCTTTGGTTGGCTGCATAGTCTCATCCTCTGTTGCCGTAATGACCAGGTCGCCCTCAACTGAGATCAGGCGGCGTGTCATCGACCATCACATCATCCAAAAACGGGTAATCGGTATAGCCTTCCGGCCCTGAGGCATAAAACAGCTCCGGTCGTGGTTCGTTCAGGGGCGCACCGATCGCCAGCCGGCGCGGCAGATCGGGATTGGCAATGAACATCGCGCCAAATGCGACCGCATCGGCTTCGCCCGACTCAATCACCTGCTCAGCCGTCTCGCGCGTAAATCGCTCGTTCGCAATGTAGATTCCCCCGAAGGCGCGCTTCAGTTCCGGCCCAATGCGTCCCGGTCCCAGAGCCTCGCGGGCACAGATGAAGGCGATCTTACGTTTCCCAAGTTCCCGGGCAACATAGGTAAATGTCGCCAGGGGGTTGGAGTCGCCCATGCTGTGTGCATCCCCCCGCGGCGCCAGGTGCATCCCGACACGATCCGGCCCCCATACCTCGATGCACGCATCGGTCACTTCCAGCATCAGCCGGGCGCGGTTCTCGATGGATCCGCCATACTGATCGGTCCGATGGTTGGTGCTGTCCTGGAGAAACTGATCCAGGAGATAGCCGTTGGCGCCATGGATTTCGACCCCATCAAACCCGGCTTTTTGCGCATTGATGGCCCCCTGCCGAAAGGCTTCGACAATCCCGGGGATTTCGTCGGTCTCGAGCGCCCGTGGTGTGACATAAGGCCGGGTGGGCCGAAGCTGTCGCACATGTCCTTCGGGTGCGATGGCACTGGGCGCCACTGGCAATTCCCCGTTGAGCAGGGATGGATCGGAAATCCGCCCTACATGCCACAACTGAAGCAGAATCCGCCCTCCTTTTTCGTGGACGGCGGAGGTCACAAGTTTCCATCCTTCGACCTGTTCATCCGACCAGATGCCGGGCGTATTAAGATAGCCGACCCCCATCGGCGACACGGAAGTTGCCTCGGACAGGATCATGCCGGCTGAAGCACGCTGCGCGTAATACTCCGCCATCAGTCGGTTGGGTATCCGGCGATCCACTGCCCGACAGCGCGTCATTGGCGCCATGATGATGCGGTTGGGCAAGTCCAGGCTGCCAATGCGGATTGGATCAAATAACGTTGGCATCAGATCTCCTTTCCTGCGCTCACACCCGCGATCATAGGCGGGTGACTCCGGGTCCGACCACTCCATCGATGCGTCAACTCATAACCTGCAAACAGCGGCATGACGCCCAGCATGCCGATCCCCAGCACATTGAAGATCCCCACCGTCCCCCAGCTTTCGGGAATCACTCGCAACAAGATCGGGGACATGAACTGTCCCAGGAACAACGACATCGTCAACAACCCGACCAGCCGGCCACGGATCGCCTCCGGCGCAGCATTGATCAGCCACACATTCAAGTTTGGCATGAGCAGTCCCAATCCCAGCCCCGAAATCATCATGCCCACCAGAATCCATCCGTACGACTCGCCGCTGGCCACAATCAGGTACCCGCAGCCAATGCCCAGCAGCATCAGTGCGCACACTCCCTGGTAGCTCATGCGTGCCTTCAGCCGTGGATACAGCATCGCCGACCCTGTCGATACCAGTGTCATGCTCGCAATCGCCAGTCCCACGTATGTGCCGTCCGCCCGGGTCAGGCGATGCAGGTGAAACGGCAGTTGCACAGGGATTGCATAGAACGCCGCCATGCCGAGAAATGCGATCACGTAGATCAATCCCACGGTGCGCAATGGCGTGCGACGCAGGTCATCGATGGCACTGTGGCGGATATGCACACTATGGCGGGCCGGCTCACGAATCGAAAGGATCACCATCGGCACAACACCCAGTGCAATCAGATAGATCGCAAACGGTCCGCGCCAGCTCACATCCGCCAGAATGCCGCCTGACAGGAGAAAGACTACCCCACCCAGCGCCATAAACGCAGCCTGCAAGCCCATGAAGCGTTCGCGCTCCGCACCGCGGAAATAGTCACCGATCAACGTAACGGCTGCCGTCATCACGGCTGCCACGGCCATGCCCAGGAGCGCCCGCCCCACCAGGATTGTCCAAAGCGAGTTCAGGTAAAGCCCCGACGTCCCGGCGGCGGCGTACAACACGGTTCCCCACAGCAGCAGCGGTCGACGGCCAAACCGATCGACCAGCCAGCCGGACAGCGGCGCCAGCAAGGCAATGAACAGTCCCGGCATGGTCAACATCAGCCGCACCAGCAGCGCTCGTGATGGGTGATCCGCGAATGCTGCTTCCATCGTCGGCAGCGCCGGCGCAACGGGCGTTCCCGCCATCACAGTCAGGCTGCTGGCACACAGCAGCGTCAGACGCGAAAGGCAGCGCCGCGAAGCGATTGAGTCGGCCCCCTTCTGCTCGGCCTGACTCTGTTCGATGGAATCGGGCTGTGAAGAACGATCAGGATACGACATTGGCTTGAGTACACTCATCCGTTGCTTGTTTTCAGTGCAGCTTGTGGATTACGCCCTGTTTGGGGTGACCCGGCGTCGGCATGCCTCAGGATGGATTCAAGCAGCCCGGGAAAGACCGCCTCCAACTCAGGCCGCAGCGACAAGTAGCAACGCGTGCCTTCCTTGCGGTGCTGGATGATGCCAGCCTCCCGGAGCACGCGCACGTGATGGCTGAGCGTGGAGAGCGCCACACCCACATCGCACGCGCCCCATTGGTGCTCTTTCCCATCCGCCAACATGCGGACGATCCGCAGCCGCACCGGTTCGCTGAGTGCAGCCAGGACACCGGTAAGAGTGATTTCTCCGGGTGAAGGATGCGGAAGTTGCTTCATGATTTTTGCATGCCTATCGTAGGCTGACGTTCGATGGTCGTCGAACAATGAGATGATTTTTCAGTAGAAAAATGTTTCGGGGCATCCCGGCCCTGAGTCTGAGCTCCGTGCAACCTGCCCCAATCCTATGAGTACCCATCAATCCGTTCGATATTCCGTGCTCGATCTGGCGCCGATCGTCGTCGATGGAACGCCCGCCGATTCCTTTCGCAATACGCTGGATCTGGCGCAGCACACCGAACAGTGGGGATATCACCGTTACTGGCTGGCTGAGCATCACAACATTCCCGGAGTCGCCAGCGCGGCGACAGCAGTCCTCATCGGGTATGTCGCCGGCAGCACCACACGGATTCGCGTTGGCGCCGGGGGAATCATGCTTCCTAACCACGCGCCGCTGGTCATCGCTGAGCAGTTCGGCACGCTGGAATCGCTCTACCCGGGACGGATTGACCTGGGCATCGGTCGCGCCCCCGGGGGCGACATGGCAACCACCATGGCATTGCGACGGGATGCCGTCCGAAACGCCGAAACATTCCCGGATGATCTGCAGGAATTAATGCGATACCTGGGCCAGCCGTTTCCAGGCCAGGTAGTGCATGCCATCCCGGGACAGGGAACGAATGTGCCGATTTACCTGCTGGGGTCGAGTAATTTCAGCGCAACACTGGCTGCGCAGTTGGGGTTGCCGTTCGCGTTCGCGTCTCATTTTGCGCCCGACTATCTGCATGCGGCGCTACAGATCTATCGCTCCAGCTATCAACCTTCAGAGCGCTGGCCCACGCCGTATGTCATGATCGGTGTGAACGTCTGCGTTGCCGATACCGATAATGAAGCCCGTCGGCTGTTCACCTCTCTGCAACAGCAATTCCTGGGCATGATCCGTCGGGTCCCCGGAAAGCTTCCTCCGCCGGTGGACGACATCAACGCCCTCTGGTCACCGGTGGAAAAAGCGCATGTTGAGCACATGACCCGCTATTCCGTCGTCGGCGGTCCCGCTACCCTGCGCAGCGGCCTTGACCGCCTGATCGAAGAAACCCAAGCCGATGAACTGATTGTCACGTCGCAGATTTATGATCACACCGCCCGGCTGCGGTCGTTTGAACTGTTGGCCGAGGTTGTGGGACTGGCGGATATGGCAGACCCGTCTCCCGCCACCACTGCTGCGGGGTGACATCCCCTTTCCTCGGAAGCGGGAGTTCCCTTCTTCTCAGGGGCGGGCCTCATCGCCCCGCCGGCAAAATGCCGATAAGGGCATATCTGAAAGGATGAGCTATGGACATGGTGGGATGGGATGCGGTGCTCCTGCGACTGGGGCTGGCTGCGCTTGGGGGCGCGATCATCGGGCTAGAACGGGAATCGCATGGCCGGGCAGCCGGGTTGCGCACGACGATGCTGGTCTGCATTGGATCGGCGGCTGCAATGCTGATCTCCGAGCGGCTGCTGGCAGCTCACACGGTGCCCGGCAGCGCCTGGCGGCCGGATCCAGCCCGTCTGGCGGCCGGCATTCTCACGGGGATGGGGTTCCTGGGCGCAGGAGCAATCTTGCGTGAGGGAAACATGGTCCGCGGCATTACGACGGCTGCGGCCCTGTGGTTTGTCACCATCCTGGGGCTGGCGTTCGGCAGCGGCGAGATCCTGATCGGCCTCGTGGGACTGGTGATGGCGGTGGTCATCCTCATGATCCTGTCCCACCTGGAACATCGCATCCCGCGGGACTGGTACGGCTCGGTCACGCTGGTCTTGACCCTTAACGGGCTAAGCGACCAGGACATCCGCCAGCGCATCGAAGCCCATGGGGTTGTCATCAAGAAAGCCGAACTGGAGTACGACCTTGAGCAAAACCGCCGTACTATCACCCTCGCCCTGAAGTATAAAAGAGGGGATATTTTTGGGTTGTCTCGCAGCGTGGTGGACGAACTGATCGGCTGTCCGGGCGTATTACAAGTCAGATGGGTGTAAGGCGTACCAATCCCAACCGTTGCTCAACACGCCCCCCGGTGTTATGAGCTGTGAACAACTTGCATTTCAAGCACGGGTACACTATTGTTTTGCGATTCCGCGTTTCAGGGTGAAGCGCGATAAATCCCTTTTATGACCGGCACATCGGCGTTGGCTGGGTGCCTGGTGTCAAGGAGTTTGAATGTCTATTACAGCGAAGACCAAGCAGGAACTGGTTCAGGAATACAGGACACATGAGGGCGACACCGGGTCGCCGGAAGTGCAGATCGCGATCCTGACCCAGCGCATCACGGAACTGACTGAGCACCTCAAGACGCACAAGAAGGATCACTCCTCGCGTCGAGGGCTGCTCAAGATGGTCGGGAAGCGAAACGCGTTGCTCAAGTACCTCACCAAACAGGACCGAGCACGCTACCAGCGGATCATTGCCCGCCTTGGCCTGCGAAAGTAAGTTTTTTGACACCGGGACACGATGCAACGTGTCCCGGTACCGTTTTTCAACCCTGTCTCCAGGCATATCCTTTCGCGCCGGCACTTGTTTGGGCCTCTCATTCCGCAGCGATCGAGATACCTCCTGGAGCAACCGGCTGACTGACTTGGCAAAATGGCGATTGCGGATCTCGCATTGCGGATTTCCACCCGTTTTCAGAAATCCCCAATCCGATATTCGCAATCCCGGTATGTCCGCCAGTCCTCTCAGCCGGCGACGTTATTCTCTCTTTTCTGGTCAAATGCTTCGTCGAGGCCCAGAGGAAACCATTCATGCAGCAAATTCGTGTAGAGCGTGAAATCGGCGGCCGTACGCTGTCGATTGAAACCGGCTCGCTGGCCAAGCTGGCCCATGGGTCGGTCACTGTCCAGTATGGGGATACCGTCGTCATGGGTGCAGTCGTTCGCGCTGCCCCCCGTGAAGGCATTGACTTTTTCCCGCTCCAGGTGGATTACCGGGAGCGCCGCGCAGCCGCAGGGAAGTTTCCCGGCGGATTCATCAAGCGCGAAGGCCGCCCCACCACCAAGGAAATCCTGACCGCCCGCCTCATCGACCGCCCCCTGCGGCCGCTGTTCCCCAAGGGCTTTATGGATGAGGTGCAGATCCACCTCAACGTCCTCTCAGCGGACCAGCAGAACGATCCGGACGTGCTTGCGGGCATCGCAGCCAGCGCTTCGCTGGCTATCAGCGATATCCCCTTCCTGCATCCGACGGCACACGTGCGCGTCGGCCGGGTCAACGGAGAGCTTATCCTCAATCCGACCCAGGATCAGCTCGAGCAAAGCGATTTCGACCTCGTCGTCGCCGGCACCGAGCACTACGTCAACATGATCGAAATCGGTGCCTACGAGGTCAGCGAAGACGACATCGCCGACGCCATCGAGTTTGGCCACCGTGCCTGCATCGAGATCGTGGGCATGATCAAGGAACTGGTCAGCCAGTGCGGCCGGGAGAAAGTCGGCGACATCAAGCAGCCCGAGCCCGGTCTGGTAGATGCCGTCACCGCCCGTGTTGCAGACCGCATCCGCGAAGTCAAAGGCAAACCCGGCAAGCAGGATCGCAGCCAGGCCATTGACCAGATCCGCGAAGAGTTGCTCGAAGAGATGGCGCCGGCGGTCACCGATCCCAATGCATCGTACCTGGCCTTTGTCCAGCAGAAGGAAGACGCCCGCCGCATCCGGCAGGTGTTCTCGGAAGTGGAAGAGCAGGTCACGCGTGAACTGATTCTTTCAGGCATTCGCCCTGATGGACGCGGTTTCGACGATATCCGCCCCATTAGCTGTGCCGTCGGTGTCCTGCCGCGTGTGCATGGATCGGCGCTGTTCACCCGCGGTGAAACCCAAGCCTTGTGCACCGTCACACTGGGCACCGCTTCGGACGAGCAGATTGTGGACGGCCTGACCGAAGAATACGGCCAGAAGTTCTACCTGCACTACAACTTCCCGAGCTACAGCGTCGGCGAAGTGCGTCCGATCCGCGGCCCTGGCCGGCGTGAAATCGGCCACGGGGCCCTGGCTGAGCGGGCCCTGGTGGCAGTCCTGCCAGTCGTCGATGATTTCCCGTACACCGTCCGCGTGATTTCGGACATCCTCGAATCCAACGGTTCGAGTTCGATGGCGTCTGCCTGCGGCGGATGCCTGGCTCTGATGGACGCCGGTGTGCCCATCACCGACATGGTAGCGGGCATCAGCATCGGCCTGGTGAAGGAAGGCGACCGTCAGGTCCTGCTGACTGACATCATCGGTGAAGAGGA
>CAZSJB010000092.1:0-8691 GCA_964606625.1 uncultured Tepidisphaeraceae bacterium
CATCACCGATCAAACTGTGCATCGAAGGCGATGTCACTGGGTTTGAAATCGAGTTTCTTGACAAACGCAGCCGCCTCGGTGGCGCCGTGTTCGCGGTCCATCCGCGAGTCTTCCCATTCGACGCTCAAGGGGCCCTGGTAGTTGATGTCATTGAGGGCGACGATGATCTGCTCGAAGTTGACATCACCGCGGCCGGGGCTGCGGAAGTCCCAGTAGCGCCGCGGATCGGCGAAGGTGGTGTGGCCGCCGAAGACGCCGACCGTGCCGTCACCCTTGCCCCACCAGGCATCCTTCACATGGCAGTGATAGATGCGATCCTTGAAGGTGTAGATGAACTTCACGTAATCGACGTGCTGGTAGCCCAGGTGCGACGGATCGTAGTTGAACCCGAAGCGCTTGTGGCCCTTGACGGCGTCGATCGCCCGCTGGGCGGACGCGATGTCAAACGCGATCTCCGTCGGGTGGACTTCCAGCGCGAAGTTCACGTCTTCCTTGTCGAACGCGTCGAGGATCGGCGCGAAGCGCTTGGCGAAGTCGGCAAAGCCCTTGTCCCAGTAGGCCTGATCGGTCGGTGGGAAGGCGTAGATGCTGTGCCAGATACTCGAGCCAGTAAAGCCGTTCACCACCGCCGGGAAATCGATCTTCTCCGGCGCCGCGTTGCGGAAGAGGCGGGCAGCCTTGGCTGTGTCGATCATGCGCTGGGCGGCGCGCTGGCGGACGCCCTCGGGATCCCCGTCGCCCCAGACGTCTTCGGGGAGAATGGCTTTGTGGCGCTCGTCGATCGGATCGCAGATGGCCTGGCCGACCAGGTGTGCGCTGATGGCGTAACAGCGCAGCCCATGGTCCTTGAGGATCTCCCAGCGCTTTTTGCAATAATCCTGATCTTTCAGGGCTTGCTCCACATCAAAGTGGTCGCCCCACGTTGCCAGTTCCAACCCGTCATAGCCGAAGGATTTGGCTTTCTGGCAGATTGTTTCAAACGGCAGATCCGCCCACTGGCCGGTAAAAAGTGTCACAGGACGCGCCATGTCAATTCTCCTTCTGTAGCAGGGGTTTATGCGTCAGCAATGGCCATGAAACCCGTTGTAAGGGAGTGTGTCAATGATCTGCTGTGCCAACGGAGCAGGGAAGTCCGTATGGCTGATCGGCCGTCAGCCGCAGGGAATCTGCGGCGCCTGGGGAGGCTGGGATCACCTTTTGAGCGGTTCCACCCGGATTCTCATTTGACGCCTCACCCATGTTAGGATATAGTTAATAAAATTATCCTCTCGTGGGTGCGACGAACCGTTCTCCTTCCGTGCCCACCTTTCTGACTGGCGAAGCACGCCGGTTTCCCTTCAACCCGATGCCTTCCCACCATGGCCTCGCTGCACTCCCATATTGTCCCGTGTTTTGCCCTTTGTCTTCTTTCCTGCCTTGCCAAACGAACCCAAAAACGAACCCAAATCGAACCCATTCAAACCCATAAAAACCGCGTTTTCAGGCCCAAAATGCGGTTGATGACGTTCAACTTTCTTCAAAACGAACCCATTGTTCCCGCCGCCCGGCAATGCCCTCGTTCCGGTTCCGACCCACCGGACCAGAAGGTTATCCACAATCTTTCCACCCTGTGGGTGACGACGGAAAGTGGTGCAAGTCGGGCATCGCTTGCTTCGCGGGAATTGGTATTTCTGGGCGCGGGAATCTATGCTGGGCGCATCATGAATGCGGCGCTGATGCAGACCGATTTGCCCTTTCCAGTTCGCCGGGGAAAGGTGCGGGATGTGTATGACCTGGGCGATGCGCTCCTGATCGTCGCGACCGATCGGATCAGCGCGTTTGACGTGATCATGCCCAACGGGATTCCGGACAAGGGCCGGATCCTGACGGCTTTGTCGCTGTTCTGGTTTCATCGCTTCGGGCGTGAGTTCGAACATCACCTGATCTCAGCCGACGTATCCAAATACCCGGCGGAGGTGCAGAAATACCGGGATCAGCTCGAAGGTCGCTCGATGCTGGTGAAGAAGGCACAGGTCATCCCGATCGAATGCGTGGCGCGGGGATACCTGGCGGGTTCGGGCTGGAAGGAATACCGGCAATCGCGCACTGTCTGCGGGATTCGCCTCCCGGCGGGTTTGCGACAGTGTGATCGGCTGCCCCAGCCGATTTTCACGCCGGCGACCAAAGAAGAATCCGGCCATGACATCAACATCTCCCCCGAGGAGGCAGCCGAGCGCGTGGGCCGGGACACACTGGATCAGTTGCGCAACCGTACCCTGCGGCTGTATACGCAGGCCGCCGAGTATGCCCACAGCCGGGGTGTGATCATCGCGGATACGAAATTCGAGTTCGGCCGGCTTGAGGATGGCCGATTGATCCTGATTGATGAGGTGCTGACCCCCGATTCATCCCGTTTCTGGCCCGCCAGTGAATACGAGCCCGGTCACGACCAACCCAGTTTCGACAAGCAGTACGTTCGCAACTACCTGGAGTCCCAGCCATGGGACAAAACGGCACCGGCACCGCGACTTCCGGAGGAAGTTGTGATCGGCACCCGCCAGCGTTATCTGGAAGCTTATGAACGCCTGACTGGCCGGCAACTTACGTTGTAAGCGTTTAAATCGTGATTCTGGATTTATTCTGAACGTTGAGCGTTCGGCACGCCTATTGTTATAACCGTATTATGTGATGGCACTGCGCGTGCTACAGCTTCTTGTTTTTCGCTTCCTGAAGGAAACCTGCCTTGGATTCATCTTCTCCTACCCGTTCATTGTCCGATTTGCTCCGCCCGACTGAACAGGATACGTCTGCCCGTGTTCCCGCATCTCCCCCGGCTGAACCGGAGTTTCCGGTAACCTCCATCTCGCACCTGCATGAGGATGAGCTTCCTCTGGGGCAGAAGCTGGCGGTGCTGGGAGCGGTCATCATTCCGTTACTCGGACTGGTAGCTGCTATTGTGCTGCTGTGGGGGCGGGGCGTTGGTTGGTTGGAAATCTCGCTGCTGGTCGGGATGTACAGCATCACCTTGTTTGGCGTGACGGTTGGATTCCACCGGTTATTCACGCACAAGTCGTTTGAAACGATCACGCCGATTCGCGTGCTGCTGGCGATCGCTGGGTCGATGTCGGTGGAAGGGCCGGTGATCAAGTGGTGTGCGGTGCATCGCCGCCATCACCAGTGCTCGGATCATGAAGGCGATCCGCATTCGCCCCATTTGCATGGCGACAGTTGGTCTGGATTCTTCAAGGGGCTGTTCCATGCCCACATGGGATGGCTGTTTCATCCGGATGTACCGGATGTGCAGCGATCCGCCAAGGATCTGATCAATGACCGGGCCCTGCGCATCGTGGATCGGACATTTGTGGTGTGGGTGATCGCGGGACTGGTGCTGCCGGCGCTGATCGGCTGGGCGGTGACCCAGTCCTGGATGGGCCTGCTGCTGGGATTCATCTGGGGCGGGCTGGTGCGGGTGTTCGTCGCGCACCACGTCACCTGGAGCATCAACAGTGTTTGCCACGTGTGGGGCCGCCGCGATTACAAGAGCAACGACCACAGCACCAACAACTTCGCCATCGCGCTGATCAGCGGCGGCGAAGGGTGGCATAACAATCACCATGCCTTCCCGACCAGTGCGCGCCACGGGCTGCACTGGTGGCAGATCGACTTCAGCTGGTACTTCATCAAGCTGCTGAGCTGGTTCGGGCTGGCGTGGAATATCCGCACTCCCAGTGACAAAGCGCTGGCAGCCAAGAAGGTAACTGATTGATCTTCGAGGAATACGGGCAAGTCCCCATTCAGTTGCAGGGATTTTGCCGGTGGGTTATTGCGGCGTGGCCTGCAAGGCAGCCTCTTCGGAATCGACCACGATGAAGATCGAATCCAGCCGGGCGATTTCGAGCAGGCCCCGAACGCGCGGCTGGGGCGTGGTCAGGTAGACCTTCCCGCCTGTGTTGCGCAGGCGCTTGAGCATCTCCACCAGCACGGCAATGCCGCTGCTGTCCATGTAGGGGACCGCCTCCAGGTTCAGGATAAGCCGCCTGGGGTTGTGCTTCTGGAGCAGATCGAGCAGAGCAGTGCGTAATTCGGGACTGTTTTGCAGGTCGATTTCGCCGCTGATTTGCGCGATTAGCGCATCGCCTTCCAGACGGGCAGCGGGCATGAGTCGAGTTCCGGTCTTGATCTGAGACATTCGTAACTTCCTTTGGTTGATACGGATGGTATCAGGTGACGGGGCGGCTGTCGGCGCCGGGGGAGGCAGCGTGCTTGGTCAGGACAAGCAGCATGCCGTCAGGCTGAGGCATGAAGCGGACCTGGTCCATCAGCTCTCGCAGGCAGACCAGGCCCAATCCACCGGGCGTGAGCGGATCGCGCGGCGGTGGCGGCTGGGCGCAGGGATCGCGACCGCTGCCCCAGTCGCGGATGAATAATTGCATCCCCTCTGCCGTGCAGCAGGCCCGCAGTTCAATGGGCTGATCCGTGCGGTTGTGATACGCATGGCGAATGATGTTGGCGAGCGCTTCGTTGACGCATAGTCCGACATCTTCCGCCTGGTGGGCATCCAGCCCGCAGGTGCGGGCAAAGGCTTCAACCTGCCGCCGCACCCCCGCAATGGCTGCCGGATCGCTGACCATCCGCAGATGCAGATCGTTCACGGCCGGTTTGCTCCCTGTTGCTCAGCCCACCACGCCCGCCAGCGCGCGATAGCCGGGGCGCGGGCCAGCGAATCATCCCAATAGTGGTATCCGTGATCCTCGCCGGTCATCCGGCGCAACGCCTGGATCGCGTACAGCCGCACCGCCGGGTCATTGCTGTCCAGGTCTTCGATGAGCTGCGCGATGATGACATGATCCTGCTCCTGAACCGCCTTCTTGATGGCGGGAATCTTGATGGAGGGATCGGGATGCCGCACATCGAGCTTTGGCCGCGGCGCGACACAGGCGCCCGGCAGAAGGACCAGACCAAGCATGACCACAGACAACAGGCGCATGAGACATTTATCGGCCATTCGCGGGAACAGTCATGAAGTTGCTGACGGGATCAGAACTGGTCCAGCGATTCCCAGATGGTGTCGTGGATGGGATTAGCCATATCGTTCAGAGGGAAGGTCGGTTCGGCCCACTGGTTAGCGGGCTGATCGAACACGCTCAGCGACACCCATTGAGCGCCACCGTGGCCGTACAGGACATTGATCCCGTCCCCGTGACGTGTAATGACACGCACGCGAGCGGCCGTGAGATCCGCGAAGATTGCGCGGTTCTTCAGGTCGTTCAGCCGCGGCATTCGGCCGGATAGATCATCTTCAATGCGGTATTCCGGGCGGGCGCCGTAGCCTGACTGGATATTGGCTGACGGCGGCAGGCCCTCCTGCGGCCAGGGATTGGCGGGCGTGTTGTACATGAACGCGAGATTGGTCTCAGCCGGACAGTACAGCACGCGTGGATCAGCGATGTGCCCGGACTCCACCAGCAGCCCGAAGAGCACCCATCGCGGCGAGCTGGCTGTGATCGAGTAGATCATGCTGTTGAACTGCTTGGTGACGCTGCGATGCCCCAGCGGAACGATATCGCGGTGATCCAGCGCATACAGGTGAAACGACTGATGGACCTGTCGCAGGTTGCTCAGGCAAGCCGCCTTATTGGCAGCCCGCCGGGCTTGCGCCAAGGCAGGCAGTAATATCGAGACAAGCAGCGCAATCACCCCGATCACTACCAGCAGCTCAACCAGCGAAAAACCGAGGCGACACCGCCTGAGAGTGGCCACAGGAAACGAGACGGTGCTGTGAATCGCGAGGTTCATCCTTTAACACAAACAACAGACCACACTCGGATCAGTGGGCGTGATCATGGGCGGTGAGTTCGCGCAGATGCGCCTGGGCCTGGGAGAGATGCTGCTTCGCCCAAGCTTGCAGGTCGCCGTCCTGGAGATTCTGCGAAGCATTGGTAAGAAGCTGGATCAGGTCACGATGCAGATCGGCTTGCAGATCATGATACGCCGCCGCCAGGGCATCCGTTTCCAGTTGGGTAAGCTGCCCGAGGCGAGCCTGGTGCGCGTCATCCAACCCCTCAGGCAGGGCGATTCCCTTCTGTTCAGCGATCTGCTGGAGCGAGGCGAGCATATGCGGACTATGCTCGCGAACGTTCTCAGCCAAGACGCGCTCTTCGCCTTCGATCCCCTTTTCCAGCACCAGTTCCGAGCTTTGTCGCGACAAAAGGCAGGTCATGGTTACCATGCGAACAAACTCAGCCGACTCGGTCGCATCTCCCGTAACAGTCGATGCCGGTGCTGAAGGGCCATCCCCCGTCTCCTGAGGCGTGGCTGCCTGCTGATCACAGCCCAGAGCCAGGCTCATCACCGCAACCGCAACCATCACCTGTCCCCAACCCTTAAACACCTCCGTCATCGCATCACTCCTTCCCATGCGTGGATGTCCGACCGCTCCGCCAACAGGTCGAAACCTGAGGGCATGGTAGCACAGGCTCAGCCCCTCTCAACGCTACTCCTCAACCTGGATGCGATACGTGACCGTGACACTACCCTGGATCTGCACTTCACCCGGCTGGACGGGTGTGCTCATCTCCATGGCAGCCACGGCGCGAGCTCCACGATACACCGGAGTAATGATGTTCACGCCCCCTTCAGTGATGTTGTGCAGCGCCACCAGCCGGGTACCGGAAGCACCGGCGATGACCTCGGCTTTGTGGTGGGCGTTGCGGGTCGCCTGCTCCAGTGCCTGGGCCCGGGTCTGCGTGTCATCCTTCAGCTCGAAGCTGATGCCTTCAAGCTGGTTGGCGCCCGCGTTGATGCCGGCATCAATCGCCTTGCCGATCAGGTCCAGGTCATCGAGACGCACGCGCACCGTGTTGCTGGCGCGGTAGGCGACGATGGTGGGGGTGTGTTGCTCGTTAACCGGGCGATTGCGATCCGGCTGGGAGTAAACCGGGTGCAGGGAGAGGCCCGCCGTCTGGATCTGCTCTTCGGGCACGCCCACTTGGCGGATGGCGTCGATTGCTTTCTGCATGATACCGTTGACCTGTTCCTGTGCTGCGGCTGCGTCATCCGCCTGGGCAACCGCTCCAAGGCTGACTACGGCGCGATCCGGTTTGGCGGACACGGTTGCTTCGCCGGTAACGGTGATGGTTGGGAAATCAGGCAAGGGTTGAACCGGCTGAGCCGAAACAGCGGCGGCTGCGAACAGAACAGTCAACGTCAACAGGCAAACAATTCGTTTCATAGCGTACCTCCATTGAGGATTAAGTGTAACGGGAGGATTGGACGCCTGGGACGGCAGAAAGTTCCCGCGGCATTGCGGGCGGCGACAGCAACAAGGGCCAATGCCTTAGCCGCCTCGCTTCATTTTCCCCACTTCGATGTCTGCCTGGCGGGTGGGTTCGGGAATGCGGTATTTCGTGCAGCATGCCAGCACCAGCTCCCGCGCCGTAGACAGATCGACGCGATGGCCGATGCTGATGAACAGGGGACGAGTGTTGTCGCGGGTGCGCAGGGCAATGCCAATCTGCTCGTCCTGGTGCATCAGGGGGGTGTAGGCGCCGGCTTGGGGAGGCGGATCGTCGCAGGTGCCGATAAGCCGGCTTTTGGCAACACCGATGCCTGGGATGTCCAGGGTAATGGCGATATGACACGCCAGTCCACAGCGGCGGGGATGGGCATACCCCTGTCCGTCGCAGCAGATTGCACCGAAGGGATGCTTCAACCGGCTGATCGCCTCGAACAGCGCCGGACCTTCCCGAAAACTTAGAAAACCGGGGATGTAAGGCACCTCGACAGGCTGGGCGGCGCGGGCAATCTCGAGGATGCGCTGCTCCTGGCGATCATACACGACTGCGGCTGCGAAAACAGTCTTTTTGTCCTGGCTAAAAGCAACATCCGCCCCGGCAACGTAACGGGGCAGCGGACGAAGCGGCAGGATGATCATCCGCTGGCGCAGATCGGCTTGCGTCTGTTTCCAGCCGGCAACCAAATCGGGCCAGTCAGGATCGTGCTTGCCACGCATCGTGAGATCCGGCGAACCCCTGGATCACGACGGCCTGGGAACACCAATCAGCACTTCCCATGTCGTGACCGGGTCGTTCACCCGCCTTGGATTGGGTCCGGGGGAGGCGTTCAGTCGAAGCTGAAGACGCCCTTGCCCCATTCATAGATGTACCCCACCAGGATCACGCCGATGAAGACCAGCATGCTCACCAGCAAAATGGTGGAGGACAAGGGCAAACCGAGGATACTGGTCGATTCAGCGACCGCATGCGGGAATGCAACCGCCCACGGATAGAGGAAGACCACTTCCACGTCGAACACCACGAACGTGATCGCCAGCAGGTAGAACTTCACGTTGAAACGCTTACGCGTATCACCCACCGGGATCATGCCGCTTTCGTAGGTGGTCTCCTTGCCCGGCCCGGTCCGGCGCGGGCCAACCAGCAATGAAATGCCAATGTTCGCAATGCCAAACCCGATAGCGATCGCCAGAAGGATCAGCACAGGCAGCCAGGAGTTCTGGTGGTCGGTCAATTGCTGGGCAAGAAACGGCAGTTGCATGATGGCCATACTTTATGCGCGTTGGGGCAGAATGCAAAGGGGCTGCTGATTGCTGTTATTTGCTGCCAATCCCAGCTGGTTCGGTGATCTCCCTTCAGCCCCATCCCTGCTCCGTGTAAAACCTCCACTATCGATGAACGCATTTGACTTTGCTTATGG
>CAZSJB010000093.1:0-8690 GCA_964606625.1 uncultured Tepidisphaeraceae bacterium
GGATCGTCCTGGAGTTTACCGATTTGCGGTGGGCAATTTCCTGCCGCCGGATATTGATCCTGAGGATCTCATGGTCGGGGGGCTGGGCGATTATTCGCTGCGCATCCAGGGTGTTGGCGATATCGGCATCGGCGGAGTGGTGGCGGGTGCCAACCTGACCAACGTCGGGCTGGGGCAGGCGGCTGTGACGCTGCGACGAGGCGATCTGGGTGCGGTCGTGGCGAACAATTCGATCCTCTCCATGCCGGGCAACGACACGATCCATGTCTTCTATGGCAGCGCCCGCACGGTGCTGGCGGGAGAGAACATCGGATCCATCGCCGGCAATACCTTCGGAAACGGCTTAGAACTGAACGTGCCCTATGGGCATGTGGGGCTGATCCAGTCTCTCCAGGAGGACGGCATCCTCTTTATCGCCAACAACAACAACCGGATGATCGGCGGTAACTACCAGGTTGTCGATGCAGCCGGAACCCTACAGGCCGGTTTTGCTCCGGCACGAACGCAGACCTTCGCCGAACGCCAGATGGCCCGTGGACTGATTGCCCGTGGTCGCATCGGCGTGATCCGTGCCGGTGATATGGCGACGCTGATGCCCAGCTACATCGAGGTCAACGCTGAAGCCAATCTCGATCCGCGGTTTGGCCCCGTCACCGACGGCGGTCGTGATGGAATCATTGACCTGATCGATGTCGCCGGTGATCTCGGAACAATCCAGGGTGGCGGTCCTGCGATCGTCACCAACTTCGGCGGAAATGTCCGCTACATGATCGCAGGCGGTACGGTCTACAGTGACCTGTACTTCAGTTCCGGCGAAATCCAGACAACGCGCCTGCTGGAAGACGACCTCGTGCTGGTGGATGACGGTGGTGGCCGGATCAACATTTCGGGGGCTCGCCAGCGCAACCCGCGCTACGGGTTGATTGACCCGGTGACCGGCCTGCCCGAGCCGCGTTACCTGGGCAAGGCGCCGCAGGTGACCTACCGCGCTTATCCCATTCGCGGCAGCGGCGGCAGTGTGCTGATGGACATCAGCTCGGATCGCCGGCTTGAGATTACCAGCCTGACCACCCAGCCGGGCGGGTCGCTGGCGACACCTGTCGAAATCGGCCGGATCACCATGACCAACAATGCCGCGGCCAGCATGATCCTTGACCCGATCTCGGGTCTGCCTGTGCAGCAGGAAGTGCCCGGCGGCCTGGACATGGATCTGATCCTGCGGGGGCCGGCGCCGATCGATGTGCTGCATGTGCAAGCCGGCATCGTCGACGTGATCTCCAACGTCAGCGGCGGTGAGATCGGCAAGGTCACCGCACAGCAGATCCACAACCTGTTCTCGCGGGATATCGGCATTACCCGCAGCTCGACCGGCGCCGCCGTCGAACCGCAGGCAGTGATGTTTGATACCTTCCCGTTCCAGGATGAACGTCTGGGGGTCAGTGCCAACATCGTCGGCAATATTGCAGCCTCTGCTGCGATCGGGCCGGTATCGATCAGCGGATCGATCAACAGCATCGTCGCCAACCAGGATCGCGTCGACTTCTCGCCCGCGGAGTTCGAGGGCATCATCGGCCCGGTCTTCGTTGGTGGCGAAATCGGCTATGTCGAAATCGGCGAGGGCCTTGGATCGTCAGGGAATGGTGGTTTCTCCCGCGGTGGCCTCTACGCCCAGGGCCAAATCCGTTACATCACGAACAACAACGGCAACGGCAGCATCTGGGGGACGGTGGCGTCCACCCAGCGCATTTCCCAGATCGTGCTGAACAACGGTTCGATCATCAACGCCAACATCATGGTCGTTAGCGACCTGGTGATGAGCTCCGATGTGCCGCTGCTTCCTGTGGGGCTGTCGCTGCCGGACTTTGGGACGGATTCCTCCGAAGCACCGATCTACGAAATCGTCAATATCCAGATCAACGGAGCTGGCGGAATCATCGGATCGCGGATCACGGCTGCCGACATCGGCAACGTCATTGTGAACAACGGGTTCGGTATCCTCAACAGCGCAATTGACACCGTTTCCGACGGGCGCGTCAACCGGATCATTGCCGATGGTTACGGCATCCGCACCGCGTTCATCGGTGATGGGGCGTCGGTCACGGAGATCAATGCTCGTGGCCTGGGTGAGCAGGTGAATCCAGCTGCGTTCGGACGAGATGTCCGCGGCACGGCGGTGCGTGGGCGCAACTTCGACCCGCAGACTGGTTTCCGTGCCAACCGGCTGACGGACCTGTACCAGTTCTTCAACATTACGCCGAATAATCCCTACCGCGATAACGTGACCAACAGTGGGATCATCGAGGACGTGGTTGCCATCGGCAATCGCGACCTGGGTGCGGTCTACGCGAACCGGCTTCGGCATTCCACGTTCAACTTCGGCAACAAAATCGATCTCATCCAGACCCGCAGCGCGATCAATGGCTTGACGCTGACGACCGGTGAGCTGGTTGAGTTCCATGCCGGTTCGAGCGTGTTGAACTTCGAGGGTACGGTCGCTGGTCCGGTGACGGACTTCTCGGTCATGGGCGATTTCGATGAGAACTCTTCGCTGATCGCCTCGGGTCCGAGCGGACGCATTTACAACTTCCGCGTCCACCGCGACCTGGCGGGGAATGTCCGGACAACCGGCTTCCTGAACAACCTCTGGGTCGGCCGCGATGTCGCAGCCACCGGTAGCGTGCAGGCGGACGAGATCTATGCCCGCTTTATCGGCGGCCAGGTCCTCGGGACGATCACGGTAGTGTAGATACGCGGATGAAGCCATCGATCAGATTGCCTGCAGTGGTTTGCTCGTTGCTAGGGGGCGGGCGACCGCTGCGTCCTCTGATCGTGCACGTACATCTTCCCAAAACGGGCGGGACATCGTTTAACGATTTCCTGTTCAAAAGTTTTGGGCGTCGCCATGTCCCGCTGTATCAGCGTGATCCGCGATCCGTGCTGGAGGTTGAGGCGATGGATCGTGCGGTGAGGCAAAAGCCTCGGGCGATGGTGATTTCATCCCATTCGTTCCGGCATTTTCCTGATCGAATTGCCGGGCGCGAGGCCTATTACATCACCATGTTGCGCCATCCGCTGGAGCGGCGATTGTCCTATTGGCGCTATGCGCGAAAGCACTACGATTCCTTGGACGACCGCCATCGCGCCTGTCTGCCACGCGACTTTCTGAGGATGTCAGCCGGGGACTGGCTGGCATTTGAAGGTAGGCTGGCCCGAATGGGGATGACTTACGGGCAGGTGCATTATTTTTCGCCGACTGGAGACGTGGGGGAGGCGAAACAGACGTTGTCCCGGTTTCTGGCTGTTGGAATCCTGGAAGACATGCCGCGAAGTCTCCAACAGATTCGCAATGGTTTGGAACAACTTGGCATCAAGACGCCGGATCTGCCTGTGCTCCATCTGAATCGAACCGACGAGCCGACCCCGAACTTTGAGATCCCAGCTTACCTGGCTGATGAAATGGAACTGTACCACTGGGCGCGTCAGCGGTTGGAGAAGACTTGCTGAGTGGTGCCGTCCTCGGATGCACAGAGCGCGGACGATCTCCTGTTCTCCCTTCTCCTTGTCTCCTGTGAATCGCTCCTGTCGGGGGGGGCGCTGGCATATCGTTTTGGACGGGGGATTACATTGCCGATCCGGGGGGCGATGGGCTACAACTGTGCGGCTATGAGTGATGCGCAGCAAAGCAGCGGCGTGCGGGCCGCAATAATTGGATTGGTTGCGATGTTAGCGGTCCTGTCGCAGACCGGCTGCGCGACGATTCGCGTGACGGATCCGGGGCGCACAGCCACGGAGCAGTTCCTGATGTCCGAAGCTGTGATCGAGGCCATTGAACAGCTTTCTGCGGCCGCGCTGCGAGATCGTCTTGTGTATCTGGATGGAACCTATCTGGCCGGGATGCCGCAGCAGGAAGTTTCGTTTTTGATGGGGGAGATTCGGGCACGCCTGTTGCTGGAAGGGGTGCGGCTGGTCGAAACACGTGAACAGGCCGACATCATTCTCGAACCGCGCAGTGGTGGCGTGGGGGTCGACCGTACCGAGTTTTTGTTGGGCATCCCCGCCATCTACATTCCGACCGCCGCCAGCAGTGTCGGTGCCAACGCCCCGCCCATCACCACGCCGGAACTGGCAATCGTCAAGCGAACGACCCAGCGCGGATTTGCCGGAGTGGCGTTTGTCGCCTACTGGCGCGACAGCGGCGAACTGGTCGTCAGCAGCGGGCCGTTCATCGGCAGGACGTTGCGTCAGGATTACTGGTTCTTCGGGACGGGACCGCAAACCGTCGGAAATATCCCGACAACACGAACGCCGCAATGAGGCGTAAGTGGCGGTTGGCAGTGAAGAGATAGACAGTTGGCTGATCGGAATGAGACAAACTCGCCCGAATCACCGCGTCAGCCCAAGCGCCGCTGGCTGCGGCGGGTGGCTGTTGTTGCAATCGTGATTGTTGCGGTGCTGCTGGTTGCGGCGGTGGCGGTCCAGATCGTGCTGTGGACCGATATTCCGCGCGATATCGTTGCGCGGCAGCTTGAGCGGCAACTGGGGGTGCGGGTGGAAGTGGCGAAGGTGCGCACCGGGTGGAGGGGGGTAACGTCGCTGGAAGACCTGCGATTGACGTTTCCCCTGACGGATGAACCTTTCCTGGTGGCGCCATCGCTGCACGTGACCCATACGGGACTGCTCAAGATCCTCATCGGTCAGCCGCTGAAGATCGACGCCGCGACGGTCGATCAGCCGACCCTGGTATTGCGACAGCAAGCCGATGGGTGGAACCTTGAACAACTTCGCCAGCGGCCGCCCGGCAGCGTCGACGCCACGCCCCAGGAAGGGCCACCATCGATCGAGATACCCGATCTGGAGATCAGCAACGCGACGATTCTGATCATCGATGCCCAGGATCGCCGCACCACGCTGGAGCAGGTCGAGATCACCGGCTGGCATCTGCCGGCGTTCGGCTATGCGTATCAAGCCGTCATTCCCCAGCACGTGCATCTTAGCGGAGAGGTCAATCTGCGCAGTCTGGCGCATACCGCGCATCTGCGCGCCCAGTCGCTTGAATCCCTGGTGCGCCCGCTGGTCCCCGCCTGGCCCCAGCCGATGACGATCGATGCCCATTGGCGAGGTCGGGTGCGCGAAGCAGGTCTGGACGGTCGGGTGGAGATCGCCACTTTGAACGTCGCCGGCAACCAGGCCACGGGGTACATGGATCTCGATGCGCAAAACGGCATGATCCTGCTTCAGCCGCGCGGGTTGAATGTGGTTGCCGGTATCGCCGGCATCGACATGACCCTGACCGGCGGCAGGATCGAAATCACCGGCGAGGCCATCGACGTGACGCATCTGCGCGTGCAGTCGGATCAAGGCATCGCCGATATCAGCGGCCAATGGTTGCTGGCTGACAATCGCGGAGAGCTGCAAGCGGCCTGGAGCGATCTGACGCTGCCGCGGGGTGTTGTGCATTCTGGGAAGATGACGCTCGATCTGCGTCGTCGTCTGGATGGGCAGCAGGCGCTGATGATCACCCTGCAGAACCAGGGCCGGGCCGCCGGAGCAAGCTGGGATGCGAAGCTGAACATCGAAGCGCTGGGCAAGACATGGGAAGCGATGCAGTGGACGCTATCGGCGGATGCACTGGACGTGGGCATTGGTGGGCGGAATCTGGACCTGGACGGATTGCGGGCGATCGCGCACGTGACGGCCGAGCGGATCGTGCTGGAAGAGATGACGCTGACGGGCACCGGGTTGCTGGAAGGAGAGGGCGAGCTGCGCCTGGACGGGGATCGGCAATGGTGGGTGTACGTTCACGGCCGCCGGCTGACCGTTCCTGATTATCCGCAGATTGATGCCCAGGTGATGGTCAGCGCGTGGGGGAATCAGGACAGCGTGCGCCTGGAGGAACTATACGGGCGCATCGGTGATTTGCAGTTCAAGGCGGATGGTCATTACAGCCCCACATGGGAGACGCCGGTGGTGCTGAAGGTGGCTGCGTATCATCCCACGCCCCAGCGGCTGGACACCGGCGACATGCCGCCTCTGCGCGGCGGGCTGGACGCCGAGGCGTTTGTGCTGGGATCCCTTCAGCCGCTGTCCCTGACATTCCAGGGAGAGGTGCGCGGGCGCAGCCTGCGATTCCAGCAACGCGATATCGGCGATGTGAATGTTGCGGTCAACGGCAGCGTGTTGCCTGATCTGGTGCAGTTCAAAACCACTGAAGGAGAAATTCTCGGCGGACGCTGGCGCTTTAACGGCCGGTATGATCAACGTCGCCGACGCAACGTGGTTGCGCTGGGCATCCACATTGAAGATTTGCCCCTGGCACAGGTTGGCGAGGTGGTGGATGCGCCGGGGCTGTCCGGGACGCTGGGAGGCACCTGGGTGATCAGCCTGCCGCAGTGGCCGAAGAATGAAGTGACGGTTGTCGGTGATTTTACAGCGACGGATCTGGTCTATGCGCCGCCGCTGTCCCGGGAGGATCCGGACGTGGCGGCGGCGGAGGAGTCGCCTGTGGCTGCGAAGCCGGTGCTACAGGTGCAGTGCGCCACCGGGAAGACGGTACTGAGTGGGCGGCGGCTTCGCTTTGAAGAGGTGGTGCTGACGCAGGAAGCGGGGGAGATTCGTGGCACGGCGTCGGTGGGATTGGATCAACCGCGGCGCTTGGATGTCGATCTGTTGCTGCGCGCGTGGGAAGTGCCGATTCCCGACAGCCCTGCGGCCCTTCGGCTGACTGGTACCGCCGATCTGTTGATTGACCTGGAGCAGCGGGAATTGGCTGGGCCGATTGATCTGTCAGCCCAAGCGATCCTGGCGGATACCCTGGCGGGGCAGTTCAGCCTCAGCGGGCGCTTCAACGGGCGCGGGGTGGATCTGCCCGATATCCATGCCGACCTGTTCGGCGGGCGGGCGTGGGGACGGCTGACCTTTGACGTCGACCGGCCGCTGCGCAGTACCGGTACGTTCCAGTTTAACGAGATCCAGTCCGATCAGATCGTGGCCCTGTGGCCGGCACTGAAAGGGTTGGAGGGCACGTTTGGCGGATTGATGCACCTGCGACCGGCTCAGCCCCAGACACGCCCGATCGCGCCGCTGCGTTTCAGCGGATACATTTCGCCGGACGGCCCTGCCCGATACAAGCAGGGCGAGATCGGCCCGGCGGCATTCGATATCTATCTCGACACCCGCATGGCTGCCCAGGACGCAAGCGAGACGCGAAGCCTCTTCCGGATCGTCCTGGATCATGCGCAACTGCACCTGTTCGGCGGACGAATTGACTTGTGGGGGCGGTATTCCCAGCATCGCAGCGGCGAAATCTCCTCGCAGCTTACTCTCGATCTCAAGGATGTGTCGCTGAACCAGATCATGCAGACGGTCAAGGATGACGATCAGCCGGTTCCCGGACTGATCAACGGCCAGTTCACGCTGGTGGACAATCCGTTGGATCGCCAGCGCGCCTTCGGGCGCGGATCGCTCCAATTGCGCGACTCTGAGCTGGGCAACATCCGGGCATTCAAGTTCCTCTATGACCTCATGAACCTCGGCACGGATACGCGGCGGCCCACGGGCGAAGGATCGCTGAGCATTCGCCTGGAAGGTCAGACCCTGGTGCTTCAGGAGATGATCTACTTCAACCGCGGCACGGAAATCCGGGCAACCGGAGAGTTCCACAACATCTGGGACATGGATCAAGCCGAGGTATCTGCGACGATCGTCGGGATCGGCCGGCCTTTCCGTGACCTGGAGCTGCCGTTCATGGCGGATGTGGATGACATCTTCGCGGCCTTGCAGCGCAACGCCACGACCGTCCGCGTGAGCGGGACGATCCGCGAGCCGGAGGTTCGCCAGGCAACCATCGACGAAATCGGCCAGGGCCTGCGCAGCCTGTTCCTGGGCGAAGCGGAGCGGCCGTAGGTGTTGCAGGGGGATGGTCACGCGCTGTCGGCGATCACACCTTAAAGATCCACACTGTTTCTCCGACGCGATCCACCGTCATGTGCCAGTGTTCAGCGATCCAGTCCATGGTGGCTGGGTGGTGCAGGCTGACATGGGTTGGATCCAGCGCGTACCACCAGTTGGCGAAGTCGACATCGGGGCTGATCGGCTGGGTCATCACAGCCAGCAGGCCGCCGGGGCGCACCAGTTGATGCAATCGCTCCCATTCAGCGCGCGGATCGTGAAAGTGTTCGACGGTTTCGGTGCAGGTGACAAAATCATATTGATCATCGAGGACCGCTCGATTATCGGCAAAGGCCGGATCGTAGACGGCCATCTCAAATCCTGCTTCAGCCAGCATCACCGACAAGGTCGGCCCGGGGCCGCAGCCGAAGTCCAGACCCTTCATCCCCGGTGTCAGCCGCGACATCAGCGGATCGGCAAGCTGGCGAAGAAATCGTCGGTATGCCGGATCGGCTGGGTCATTATTGTGCATCCGGTAATGCGCCCGTTCCGCCTCACACGGCAACCGATCCTGCGGATCCATGAAGATCAGTCGGCAGTTGGGGCAGTCGTGATACTGCCGCCCCCGCACGCGCGCTGGCAGCGGGTGGGATGCATGGTGGCACAAGAAGCAGGGAAGCATCTTCCAGCGATTTTGAATTACTGCGGCTTCTGGAGCAACGGGGGCATTCTGATCACCCGTCCCTCCCGCAGGATCAACCGGATTTGCACTAAATTTTTGCATTTTGGGTGGGGTCCTGGGT
>CAZSJB010000094.1:0-8689 GCA_964606625.1 uncultured Tepidisphaeraceae bacterium
GATGCCTGCGATGTACGGAAATGGGTGTCGGCCACCATCCACGGCATGATCGGTTTGTGGCGTGTATTGGATGTCCTGGGCCATGAGCGAATCGATCGCCAGCGGGTCATCGATGAGCTGCGCTGGGGCAACCAGTACTTCCTGAAAATGCAGGAGCCGGACGGCTACGTGATGGACTGGTGTGGGGGTGATGACGGCAATCACTTTACCGATAATCGCCGAAATACAGCCGACGATCGCCGGATAACCGTCGATCCGGTGCGTGTGCCTTCGCAGTTTCATTTCGTTACGGCTCAGGCGGCGATGTCGATGCTCATCCGCAGCGATGATGCGGATTACGCGGATCGCTGTCTGGAAGCCGGCATGCGCTGCCTGATGTGGTGCCGCGAGCGGCGTCGCCCCCGAACGGCCATATCATTGGCTGCCGGTGTCATCGCATGTGCCCAAATGAGCGCTGCTACCGACGACCCCCGCCCGCTCGAGTGGGCCAATGATTATATGGCCCGTCTGCTGGCTCTGCAGGCCACCCACCCTTTATCAGACGACGCGCCGGTCAGCGGATATTTCCGTGAAAAAGACGATACCGACGCGCCGGCGATGGACATCATGGAAGGCAATCTTCCGCTGATCGCGTTGTGCGTGATGCTCGAGCGGTTTCCCCACAACGAAAACGCCTCTGCATGGCAGAGTGCCTTGCAGAAACATGTGGAATACCTGCAAGCCCTGTCAGCGTTGTCTGCCTTCGGCACAATTCCCTATGGCCTGTATCTCGGGAAGGATCCGGGCGGCAATCGACGGCTGGGCCGGTACTGGTACCGCTGGTTCATGAAAACAGCAGACACCGACTGGTGGGTGGGAATTAATGCACACCTGGCGTCGCATGGCGTCGGCCTCTGCCGAGCTGCTCGGGTGCTCGACAAAACATCGCTTTTTGCTCTGGCACAGCGTCAATTGGACTGGATCTTGGGCGTTAACCCCTTCAATGCTAGCACGATTACCGGCGTCGGGCGTAATCAGCCCCGTCTGTACCGCCCGGGGACATTCCACCCCCCAACACCCCCAATCAAGGGCGGCGTCATGAATGGCATTGGGGGCACCATCGACGACCAGCCTGATCTCAGTCCCGGCAGTTGGCAAACCTGCGAATATTGGACACCGATGGTTTCATATGCGATGTGGTTAATGGCTGAACTCCAGGTAGTCGGCTGACGATTTCCTCCGCATAACCTTATCTTGCCTGAATTTCCCATCCTCCCCCATTTTACCGTTAAAATAGGCAATCTTTAACGTCTATAGCACGGTATCCGTCTGGTCTGTCTCCTCTCATCTACAAATCATCTTCCACCGGTCTTTTTGCCCTTGCTGCGGTTGCAATACGGGTGTAGCAATCAGCACGGAGTCGGAGGAAATTGCATTGTCTACACTAATGAAGCCTGCTGAGGGTGAACTCAGCCGCGTAATTGCTGGCCCCGAGTCCAGCAGTGTTGCACCTTCTCTGATCGAGGTGCTGTGGCATCGTCGGTGGCTGATCGCCGCCGTAATTGGTGTCTTCCTAACGATCGCACTTCTTTATCTTCTGGTGGCGACCCCAGTCTATGAAGCCACCGCGCGCCTGCGGCTGTCACAGTCGCCCCCGCGCCCCTTCGGGGACAGCTCGGGATATGTCGATCGATCCGAAAATTTCCTGCAAACCCAAGCGGATACCGTGGCATCCTTGCCCGTACTTCAGCGGGCACTGGAACGGCTGGACACCACCAAGCTTCAGACCTTTGCCACCGCCAAGGGCGATCCTGCCCAATGGCTGCGCCGCAAGGGCCTGGTCAGAGTCCAGCCTTCCCGAAAAGCGGACATCCTGACCGTTTCGGTGGAATCGCCCTACCAAGACGAAACCACCTTGATCGCCAATGCGGTCGTTGAAGCCTACATCGAAGAACAGTCGCACTATCGTCATGCGATCGGCCAGACCATGATCGAAGTGCTCTCAGCTGAGCGCGAGACCCTGCAGCGCCGCCGCCAGCAACTGCTGTCCAAAATGGCTGCGTATCAGAACCGTCTGGGCCTGGTGTCGCTGCGACAGGATCGCGGCAGCACACTGACGGAGCGTACCCAAACACTCGCCAATGCCCTCACGGCAGCCGAAATGCAGGCGATGGAGTTACGGGCCGAATACCAGGCCGCCCAGGATGTTCTGCGGGATCCCCAGCGCATCGCCGATTTCGTCGAATCGCGTCAATCGCAAGGCCGGGATTCCGGAGATGCCGAACTGGCGCAGCTTCGACAGCAATACATGCAGCACACCCTGACGATGGCCTCCCTGCAGACCACGCATGGCGAAAACCATCCTCGTACCGTCGCGATGCGACAGGTCATGGAGGCACTACAGGAACAGATCAACGAAAAACAAGTCGCCCTGGTGAAGGCGTATGCAGCCTCGCTG
This sequence comes from uncultured Tepidisphaeraceae bacterium, assembly GCA_964606625.1. Taxonomy (GTDB): domain Bacteria; phylum Planctomycetota; class Phycisphaerae; order Tepidisphaerales; family Tepidisphaeraceae; genus CALEKX01. The sequence goes on from CAZSJB010000094.1 coordinate 2,438, forward strand.
GAGACGCAGTACCAGGCTTCCATGGAAAAAATCGGCCAGCTGCGGGAAGCGCTGGCGGCCCAGCGGGGCATGACTGCCAATGTCAGCCCCGAAATGGCGGAATATCTCACCCTCGAAGCCGAGGTCGACCGCCTGCAACGTCAGGATGAACTGCTGAGCAACCGTATCGCCGAAGTCAGCGTCAACAGCGTGCAGACTGGCCCGCTCAGCGTTCAGATCATCGAACCGGCCATCGCCGGGCGCAGCCCTATCAAGCCCAACAAGAAGCTCATTCTTGCGGCAGCCATGGTGATGGGATGGGTCGTGGGTGTTGGATTGGCGCTGCTGCGTGAATGGCAGGACACCAGCCTTCGCACCCCGGAAGAGATTCCCGTATCGCTTGGAACGACGCTGCTTGCCATGATTCCGCAGGTCAATCCGCGTCTGTCGCCGGTGGCACGCGGCCAATTGGTCTACTTGGACAGTTGCTCGGCTGCAGCGGAAGCCTATCGCGGCATCCGCACGTCCATCAGCCTGGGCGTTGCCCAGAATGCGCGGACGATTCTGGTGGCATCGCCGGCAACCGGCGATGGAAAGAGCACCACCGCCAGCAACCTGGCAATTGCATTCGCCCAGGCGGGCGAACGGACCCTGCTGATCGATTGCGACCTGCGGAACCCCGTGCAGCACCTGCTTTTTGAAGCCGATGCCACGGTCGGCCTGACCAATGTCATCGCCGGTGAAGCGCAGCTTCGTGACGCCATCCGGCCGGCGATCCTGCCGGGCCTGTTCCTGCTGCCGTGCGGACCAATTCCCAAGAATCCGGCTGAACTGCTGATCAGCAGTCGCTTCAAGCAGTTGATGCAGATGCTGACCGAATCCTTCGATCGCATCATCATCGACTCGCCACCACTGATGAGTGTCACGGATGCCCGCATCCTTGCAGCCGACGCCGACGCCACGCTGCTAGTCCTGCGCATGAACAAGTCTATGCGTGAGCTGGGCATCATGGCGCTGGACGGCTTGGACTCGGTCGGCGCACGCGTCATCGGCGCAGTCGCCAACGACGTGCCCCCGTCGCGCTCGGCGAAGTACTACGGCGGTCACTGGCCGTATGCGACACCCCAGGCTGAGCTGGTTAACCGTAGTGTGTCGCTGATCGAGCACAACACCGAAACTGAAACCGAAACAGCCACAGCTGAACCTGCGGACGAAAAACAACTGCATCCGCAATTCGCTGGCATGAGCGAACGGGACTAGGAAGAGGAGCGGATGTAGGACGCAAACGGAGAGGGAGTGCGAGGCGGTACTCGTTATCGCCCGAAGTGAATATTTCGATTTTCTGTATGAACCGGTTCTCCGGATGCAGGCACATCCTGCCTGCATCTGGACGAAATCGGGGACGGAAAATTGCACTTCAAGACGTACCAGGCAGGAAATGACGGGGCTTGTGTTCCACCCCGATTAATACGATCGGCTCACGCGGAAGGTATGTTTAGCACCGCGTCGGCAGATCATGGTACAGGTTCAACCCTGGGAGGGGATGAACGTGACGACGCATTATCAGGAAATCGATCTTACTGTCGCTGATTCCGAACTGCTGCCGCAGGCCGTCTTTGGTCGCACGCTGGCGGGCGAAGACAATCGCGAGCATCTGCTGGAGATTGCCGGTTGCAGCTCGGATCAGACCGTGCAGACAGCGTACACGCTCCGATGCCTGCGCACGGTGGCGTCCATTGTCCTTTCGGACATGCTGGCGCTGGCGATCAGCGGCGCCGTCGCGCAGTTGCTGATGCTGATGGTTTATCCATCGGCAGCCGAACTGGTCGGCTGGGCTGCTCCATTGGCTCTGGTGCCGATGGTACTTGCGTACTGGTTGAATGACCTTTACGTGGAAATCTGGCTGCATCCTGTGGTGGAAATGCGTCAATTGACGCACCTGACCACCGCGGGAATGATCTCGGCCACGGCGGCCGGCATGCTGGTCTGGCCCCTGCCTCTGTGGTGCATGTTCGCATTCCTGCCCGCAGTAGCCCTGGTTCCGCTGGGTCGTGTCATTACCCGACATATTTGTGCCCGGTTCTCCTGGTGGGGATATCCCACGCTCATTATCGGCTCGGGACATGGGGCGGATAACCTGGCTCGTGCCCTGCTTTCCACGCCCTTCTCCAGCCTGCGCCCAGTCCTGGTGACCGATCCGGAGGGCCTGTGCCGTACCTCTTTCCTGCCGGTCGTCAACGATCCACAAACGTTGCGATCGATCGTCTATTCCCGTGGCATTCGCCACGCCGTGCTGTCATTGCCTGATTTTCCGCCAGCCAAGCTGGCAACCCTGGTCGACGGATATGGTGGGTTGATCCCTCACATGCTGGTTCTGTCGGATACCACGATTTTCCCTGCCCTGTGGGGAGCAACGCGCAATTGCGGACGCCTCAGCGGACTGGAAGTGCGCAATCATCTGCTGCTGGCCACCCTCCAGGGGCTGAAGCGCGCCATCGACCTGACCGTCGCCCTGGTCACGCTGATCCTGGGGCTGCCGCTGATGGTGGTTATTGCCCTTCTGGTCAAGCTGACCAGTCCCGGCCCGATCTTTTTTGGGCATGAACGCATCGGTCGACACGGACGCATGTTCAGAGCATGGAAATTTCGGTCGATGCATCCTGATGCAGACCGTATGCTCGCCGAATACCTCGAGAAGAATCCCGAAGCCCGTAAGGAATGGGCGGAGACACAGAAGCTGCGTAACGATCCCCGCGTTACGCCTCTAGGCCGTTTCCTACGGAAAACCAGCCTCGATGAGCTTCCCCAGGTCTGGAACGTCATCCGCGGCGATATGAGCATCGTCGGCCCCCGGCCGATCGTGAAGGCGGAGATCTGCCGGTACGGCAATTCGCTACGTCTTTATACCTCCGTCAAACCCGGGCTGACCGGGCTGTGGCAGGTATCCGGTCGCACCGAGTGCAGCTATGCCGATCGCGTCAGGTTTGACGAGTTTTACATCCGTCACTGGTCGCCTTGGCTGGATATCTACATTCTCGCCAAGACTGTCATCATCCTTCTCAAACGTCAGGGAGCGTATTGACTGCACCACGCAAGGCAACGGACTGATCAAGATATGACACCACGTCCCGCCAATCCTCTGATGCATGCAGCCATCTATCTGCTGGCGCGCGGACTGCCAGGGCTGATCGCCTTCCTGGCGATCCCCCTGCTAAGCCGCCTACTGGCACCGGCGGAGTACGGACAATACGCGCTGATCCTCGCAACCGTCACGGTTGGTAACGCACTGTGCTTCCAATGGCTGCGGTTATCCCTGTTGCGATATCTTCCCGCATACAGCGACGATCCTGCCGCCCTCAAATCCACACTGGTAACCATAACAGCCCTGCTGATCGCCGCCCTGGCGGTCATTGGTGGAGCGCTTTGTCTGCTGCCGGGGCTGGGGGAGATGCAACTGATCATCCTCGCCTGCTGGGTGATGCTCGCCGTGCAGGCAATGTATGAGCTGTGCTGCGAGTATGCGCGCGGCAACCTTCAGCCGTGGCGTTTCATGCTGATGCAGATGGCGCGGGCGGTCATGGGCATCGCCTTGGGGGTGGTACTGGTGCTGATCGGCTGGGGCTGGGCAGGGCCGATCGTGGGCATGACCCTGGGAATGCTCCTGGCAGTGATTTACGCCGCCGGCGACTGGCGCGGGATCCGCCTCCAGGTGGACCGCCAGATTCTCGCGAAAGTTGCCATGTACGGGATGCCGCTGTCGCTGACCGTGGCACTCGCGATCGTGATCGGTACTTCGGATCGCTTCCTGATTAACTGGCTCATGGACCGGGAAGCCACAGGACTGTACGCGGTTGCCTACGATTTCACCGCTCAGACCCTGACGTTGCTGATGCTGGCAATCAACATGGCGGTGTTTCCGATTGCCGTGCGGGCATTCGAGCACGAGGGGCCGGAGGCCTGCTGCAAGCAGATGTACACCAATGCGGGCATGCTGCTGGGGATTGGCGCGCCCGCAGCCGTTGGTCTGGCGGTCCTGGCTCCGGGTATTGCCTGGTGTTTCCTGGGTGAACACTTCCGCGATACCGCAGTAACCGTCATTCCATTGATTGCAGCCGCTGCATTCGTGGAGGCCATGAAAGCCTATCACTTTGACGCGGCGTTCCAGTTCGCTCATCGAACGATCATCCAGGTCTGGATCGTGCTGTTTGTCGCCCTCGTGAATATTGCCTTGAACCTGGTGGCCATTCCCCGATGGGGAATCAACGGGGCAGCCGGTACTTCGGTGGTAGCGTATGTGCTGTCCATCGGGCTGACGATCTGGATCGGGAGGCGCCATTTTGCAGTGCCGCTGGCCGTGGGACCGGCTGTCCAGGCGCTGGTTGCTGCTTTGGTCATGGGTGCCGTGCTTTATCCCTTCCGGGACGTGGTAGGCCCCTGGGCACTGGTAGGACAGGTGGCAGGAGGTGCGGCTATCTACGGCGGGCTGCTGCTCGCAATGAACTACATGGGAATCCGGCAGGCTGTGCTGCGAATCTTTCAGGAGCGAACGCCTGACAGCCCTGCGCTGGCGTCGCCTCAATTGGCAGATACACAATGAGAGAATCTTCGGTGGCATTGCAAGACGAAAAGATTTGCATGTTTGTACCATCGGCTGATGGTGGGCACCCGCGCTATGCCACGGAGCTGCTTACCGCGCTCGTGCACGCAGGCCAGCGGGGCATGGAACTGGTCAGCAGCGAAGATCTGCTGGAAGAGTTCTCATCCGACCTCTATCCCGTCCACCGCATTCTGCCGCCCTTACGACCGCGCAGCCAGTTCAGCAGCAGCGCTCACTGGGCCTTCAGTCGACTGACCTACTATCCACGGCAGCAGCGGCGATTCCTGCGATGGTTGGCCAACCGGCCGGACATCAGTGTTGTGCATCTGCAGGAATGGACCCCTTGGCTGGCAACCTCCTTTGTGTCGAGTATGCGGGCAATGGGCAAGCGGGTGTATTACACGGTCCACAATGTCGTGCCTCATCGCTATCCGCCGGGTGTGTCGCCAGCAGTGATGCATCGATGGCTACGCAGTGCCTGCCGGCTCTGCAACGGGCTGTTTGTGCACACACAAAAGCTGTCGGAGCAATTGGCCGACTTCCTCGAGCATCGGCATCCTCCCATCCACGTCGTCCCCCACGGTGTCTGGACGACCGATCAGATCATCAATCCACCCAGCGTCGAGCAACGACTGCAATGGAAGCGTCTGCTGTTTTTTGGAACGATCCGCCGCAATAAGGGACTGGATCTGCTGTTGCGGGCCATGGAGCATCTCCCGGATTACTCCCTGACCATCGCGGGCGAACCCCTGGAAGGCGCGTATTACCGCGAGGAAGTACTGCCGCTGGTGGACCGGCTGCGACGTGCAGGGATCAAGATCGATCTGCGGGATACCTACGTCCCGGACAAAGAGATGGCGGAGCTATTCGCCACGCACAGCGCATTAATGCTGCCATACACGCCCGCATTCGCGGCGCAGAGCGGCGTTGTGTTCATGGCAATTACCCATGAGATCCCGGTCATCGCCAGCGAGGTTGGTGGACTGCGAGAACTGCTACAAGAACATCCCATTGGGGTGACCTTCCCGCAGGTGACTCCCGAGCAGATCGCCGAGGGCGTCCATCGGCTGCACACGCAAAGCCAACACCTCGATATCGCCGGTCATATTCGCGCCGCCAAACAACGGTATTCATGGCAATCCGCAGCAGCCGCCACGCTCGCCGGATATGCCTGTACAGGTGAGGCTGATACGAGAATTTTCCATGATCGCCCCATACAGACAACCTCCGCTGCCTGATCTGGCCAGCCGGGTCACACGCGACACGTCCGTGTTGACCGCGGATGCCGCGCGCGCACGCCGTGTCGCCTGGCTGATGGGTATCCTGGGATTCTGGGCATTTGTGCCCTACCCGGCGATCAATGCGGGAAATTACACAGCCATTCAGATCGGCAACATCCTTACCTTCATCCTGGCGCTTCCATTGATATTTGCGGTCAATCGCAGTCGATTGTTTCACGTCTATCTGCTGCTGCTGGTGCCGCTGTGCCTCACTTGTCTCAAGACAGCCATCGTCGGTGACGGAGATCTGGATCTTTCTCTGAAGGTAATCGCGGTCAGCGGTATCACCTTTCTGATCATCCCGGTCGTTCAAACCTATGGCGCTACCTGGTCACTATGGATGCTGACCGGCATCGCCATCGCAACCATCCTGCACACAGCCATTGGGCTGTGGCA
>CAZSJB010000095.1:0-8598 GCA_964606625.1 uncultured Tepidisphaeraceae bacterium
ATTTCACCCATCTGCGTGAGATACATGCGGACGGGATCGTCGATGCGCTTGGAGGCGGCTTCGGCGATTTCCTCATCCAGATTCAGGTCGAGACTGGCCTCTTCTTCAGCCGCGAACTGCGCCAGAAGCCGATCGGCTTCGGCGGCAGCCTGGGCCTGCTGGCGAGGCGTCGGCGCAGGGGTGACCGACACCTTGGCGGGCTTGGTGACGGGCGGGGTGCCCTTCTTCTGGAACTCGCCGACGTCGGCTTCGTCGATGAGCTTGATGCCCATCTCGTCAATCATCATCAGCAGCGAATCGAGCTTGTCGGGTGAGACCAGCTCATCCGGCAGGCGCTCGTTCAGCTCTTCGTAGGTGATGTAGCCGCGCGACGTGCCCATCTCGATGAGCGCATTGACGCGTGCCTCTACCTCTTCCGGCGATCCACACCCAATTAGCGGGGTTTCCGTAGTCATTCTCCAGAACTTCCTTTACCACGCCCGGCCACATGCACGGGCTACTGCCACTACAGACGGCGGACAAGCAGGCCAAGGTCCCCGGAGCCATTTCCGAGCCCTGAAACGCGCTTTCTCACCGCCCACCACGAACCGGTCGATCTCGCCGATCCGCTATTCAATTGTCATATACCGTTTCTCACGAAACGATCCGACGCAGGTCGGTTCGTTTCGCGTTGGCCTGTAGCTTCAACAGAAGCGAGACCTCATCTTCATCACCGCACCGTTCACCCTGAGCGCTGGCTGCGGGATCCGTGACCCGTTGCTCGTTCATACGACGCAAAAGCGGGACAAGTTTCATTTGTTCTCTGCGACAACGTGCCTCTTCCAGGTAATCCATCGCTTGTTGCAGAGCATCGCGCGTGTCGGCTGGTCGATCTTCATCGTCCACGAGTTCAACCGCCAGTTGCTTCAATTCCGGTGACGTCAGCGTCGAGAGAAACTCGTTGAACGGCGTTTCCCCTTCGTCGCGCTGGTGCTGCCAGTAGGCTTCCGCCAGGGCGCGCCGCACGGGATTCTCAAAATCCTCGACCTGCACGTGCAATTGTACTTCCTGCCAGTGCTGAGGTTCGGCCAGCAACGCACCCAACAACCAGCTTTCTGCCCGGTCCTGGGCTGTCCAGCGCGCGCGATCCGTCGGAATAGCTGCTTTCGGCAAGGCTTTGGTGTTGTCTTGAGCAACATCCTGCCGGGGCATCGCCTGCCGGCTGGCCGGTCGTGATCGCATCGGTCGGCTGGCCTTGGGACTGAAGCGCTGATGAAGCTGCTCAAGGGGAATTTCCGTCAGCCGGCTGGCCCGCGCCAGCACCGCGCCCCATCGCAGGGGATCCACCGGCCCGGCGCCGCGGGCGGCAGCCAGTACTTCGAAATATTCCTCGACCGCTTTCTGGCGGGCTGTCAGATCATTGTGATCAAAGCGCCGCTGGAGCTGATTCCACTTGAACTCCAGCGCGTCGACCGCTTCTTCGATAATCTTGTTGAACGCCTCGGCGCCTTGGTTAATCAGAAACTCATCCGGATCGACATTCGGCGGCATGGTGGCGATGCCGATTTCGATCGGCTGGGTCAGGTACAGATCGACGGCCTTGTCGGCTGCGGTATTGCCGGCGATGTCGGCGTCAAACAGCAGCACCACCCGATCGGCAAACCGCTGAAGCACCTTCACATGCTGCTCGGTCAGGGCAGTTCCCAGCACGGACACGACATTGGTCACCCCATGCTGGTGAGCCATGATGACGTCGGTATAGCCTTCAACCACGATGGCGGTGCGCGTCTCGACGATGCGCTGGCGTGCCAGGTCGAGCCCGAAGATGCAGCGGCTTTTACTGAACAGGGGAGTTTCGGGGCTGTTCAGATACTTGGCTGGGTCATCCGATCCGGGCAACACGCGTCCGCCGAAGGCGATCACGCGGCTGCTTTCGTCACGGATGGGAAACATCAGGCGGTTGCGGAAAGTATCGTAGTACCCGGTTCCGTTCTGCCGCGGTTTGACCAGGCCGGCTGTCGCCAGCAGTTCCGGTTTGTACTTGCGTCCAACCGGACCGTTGAGCAAAGCATCCCAGGAATCGGCAGCCACGCCGATCTGGAACCGCTGAATCGATTCCGCTGAAATCGACCGGGACGCGAGATAGTCGCGTGCGATGGCCCCCTGGGGGCTGCCCGAAAGCAACTTTTCAAAGAACGCCGCAGCCGCGGAATGCGCATCCAGCAGCAACTGCCGCTCACTGCTTTTGCCTGAAACCTGGCCGCGGCGAGGCATTTCCAATCCTGCCCGCTCGCCCAGCAGACGCAGCGCATCAATAAACTCCAAGCGATCGCGCTGCATCACAAAGTCGATCGCGTTGCCGCCGGCTTTACATCCGAAGCATTTGAAAAACTGACGCGTCGGGCTGACGTGGAAGGATGGCGTTTTCTCCTGGTGAAAGGGACACAGCCCGACATAATCCTTTCCCCGCCGTTTGAGCGCCACGCTCTGCGAGATCAGCTCGACAATATCTGTCGCAGCAAGTACTTGTGATTTGAAATCGCTCCCGGCGCTCATTGAATATCACAAGTAGACGAGTGATCCTTATATCAAGCTGCTCCGCGTCCCTGCGTGCCCGCTTTGCTGCACGATTAACGCGGATTAAGTCCTTTTCCCGCAAGAGCTAACGGATTGCCTGCCGTTGGCAGCAGCTAAAATATAGCACTGCTTTACAACAGGGTCAAATTGGTTCGCAAGCTCCTGCATCACAAGTGGCTGTCCTATAATACGTTGCGTTTCTGGAGTGCCTGGGAGGATTTGTTGGAATTGTCCATTGGGTGGTGAATTGACTTGAATCCCCCACCCGAACACGAAGATATCAAGGCGTTGCGAAGGGGGCGCAGGAGGCATTTCACGGTATGATCCTTCGCAACGGAGATTATTCATGAAACGCTTCAAACTTGATTTTTCCACGGAAGGTGACTGCCAGATCATCAATCTGGCGCAGCAGGTGACCGAGCAATTGCGTGATATTGTGGGAGAGGGCCTGGTGCACCTGTTTGCCGTGGGCTCCACCGCGGCGTTGACGACGATCGAGTATGAACCGGGGCTGGTGAAGCACGATCTCCGGGAGGTGTTTCAGCAGCTGGTGCCGGATAATGCTCACTACGAGCATGAGCAGACCTGGAACGACGACAACGGCCATTCTCATATCCGCGCCGCTTTGATCGGCCCCAGCCTGACCCTGCCGTTTGCCAATGGACGCCTGCTCACCGGTGAATATCAGCAGCCTGTCTTCATCGATTTCGATACCCGTCCCCGGCGGCGAACGGTGATCGGCACGATTATTCCCTGATCTTGCGGAAGCGGTTTGATTGCCGTGGTCCCCGCCGAAAGATCCCATGCGAACCTTTACCTGCCCATCCTGCCGTAAGAAGTTCGCATGGAAGGACGAATACCTCAACCGGAAGGTGACTTGCCGGTGTGGCCGGGTGTTTGAACCCTTGGAGGATCTCTCCGCTGACCTACCCGTAGTGGATCCGTATGACATCGCGGAGGACGACCCCTCCTCGCCGCCTGCTGCGACTGAGCCGCTGGCTGCATCGCCTGCCGCTCCGCTGACACCTTATCCAGCGCGCCTAACCAAGGCGGCAATGCCTGTGTCTGCTCCGGAAGAAGCATCGCGGTTTCGCGATCTTGTGCTGCCCAGCGGGCTTCTGGTGCTGGGAATGGGCATCATGATCGCCTTGGGGCTGTACGGCGTCTCGGGCGAATCAAATGCCCGGGCCATCGCTCTGAACGCGGTGTTTCTGCTTCTGATGATCCTGACCATGATGGGTGGCGGGGCGATTGCCGGCGTTCTGCTGGGCGTTGACTTCGGGCCGATCGGTCGGGTGGCGTTCAAGTTTGCAGGCACGGGGGCCTTCACCGCGGCTGTGGCGTTGACGGTCGTCGGGCTGGACAAGAGCGATTCGATGACCGGGCCGATTGTGGCCTGGCATTTGGTGGTTGTTTTGTACTGGATCTGTTTCTACCTGCTTTTTGACCTGGATTTGCTGGAGAATCTGGTCAGTGTGGCGATCATCGCCTTCATGCAGGCAGCGGTGGCGTGTATCCTCTGGTCGATTTGAGGGGCACTCCGGCGAGAGAAATGGCGGATTTATTGGAAACTCCGGTCCGTTGGCTGCGTAAATTACGTTGCATGAGCGTCGGGGGTCGATAAGGATGATTGCACGCTGCGGCGGGCCAATCTCCCGACGCCCCGATTTTTTCGCAGGAATGCGGGCAAAAGTGGGTGAAGTCCGATAATATGCGGGGCTGCGGCACGCTAAGCTTTGATCCAGCCGCGGCAGAGGGTGGTTCATCCTGAGACATCGAAGGGAGTCGTCACGTGGGAATGTTGGCAGGTTTCTATGGACGCTGGGCGCTGATTGCCGCCATGGCGCTGGCAGGATCGGCGATGGCGCAGAGCAGCGAGTCCACCATTGCGATCACGCAGCCATCCCGCCAGAGCAGGGTGTCGTTCCTCATCACCGGAAAGGTTGCTGAGGTACCCGTAAAAGTCGGCCAGCGGGTCAAGGCGGGTGATACCCTCATCCAGCTTGATGACTCGGTCGAACGAAAAACCCTGGAATATCTCGAACGCGAGGCCCAGAGCACCCTGGGTATCGAAGCATCCCAAAAAGAGCTCGAAAATGCGCGCGTCACCCTCGAACGCATTGAGAGCATGTACCAGCAGAGTGTCGTCAGCGAAGCCGAGCTGCTTGAAGCCCGCTTGGGCGTCGACATCGCCGAAATCCGCCTCCGCAAAGCCCAGGAAGACCTCGAACTGAAGAAGATCGAACGTGATAAGCAGGCTGAGCAGGTGCGGCAGATGCGCATCACCAGCCCCATTGACGGCGAAGTCGCTCAGATCGACATCAGCGAAGGTGAAATCGTCGATCCGCGTCAGCCCGCCTGCTGGGTGGTCGACAACGATCCCCTGTGGGTCGAGTTCACGCTTCCGGCTGCCCAGGCCAAGGCCTTGACCGGCCTCGAGACCCTGAACGTACGATATCCCGACGAGTCGGACTGGACGCCAGCCAAGATCCTGTTCCTCTCGCCGGTGGTCGATGCCGCCAGCGATATGCGGCGTGTCCGGCTTGAACTGCCCAATCCTCAACAACGGCCCTCTGGGCTTCAGATGATCGTGGAATTGCCCGCGGCGGTTGCCGCGGCGGCGGGCGATGCCAGTGCCCAGGTGAACAGGTAAGCAGGAGTGGGGGGATAACAGACGGACGCCACGTCCGGGAGACCCATGAGTTCTCAAGTTGTCGAATCGCAATCAGTCAATCAGCAGCAGGGCGTGATCCGGACCACTCCGACCCGCGCCTCACGCTCTCAGCTTGTCCAGCGCCTTATGGCGGCTCATGACAATCTGCCGGCGTTCATCAATGACCTGCTGACCACCCAGGCCGTCAGTGTCGTCGGCACCGAAGCCGCCGCCTTCGTCATCGAACGCCAGGCGCCGCGCGAGGGGGAAACCCAGCCAAGCTTCAATCTGCGGCCTATCGCGCACATGCGTCCTGATGACAGCGATGACCATGTTCGCCAGCAGGCCTTGGAAGCCTTCAAGGAATTGATCCGGCCCTGCATCGAGCAGGACAAGGACGGCGCGGTCGAAATCACCGCGCCCGATGAAACCGGCGAATCCCAGTTCTGCCTCATTACGCTGCTGCGCAACGAAGGCCAGAGCGTTGCGGTGTCAGCGGTCATCACCCGGTGTGCCGACAACGATCGTGCTCGCCAGCGCCTGATGAGCATGCAACTGGTGGCGGGTTATTTCGAGCTGTACGGGCTGCGACGCAGCACCGAGCAGACCAAGAACACCATCCAGCGGCAGACCCGCGCGCTCCAGATCGTCAACAGTGTCGCCAATGCCGACGGATTCCGGGCAGCCGCGACCTCGCTGTGTAACGAGCTTGCCCAGCGCACCGGCGCCTCGCGCGTCTCGCTGGGCTGGGTCAAGGGCACTAACATCAAGGTGGAGGCGATCAGCCACACCGAGAAGTTCGACAAGAAACAGGAACTGGTCGTTCAGCTCCAGCGGGTGATGGAGGAATGCCAGGATCAGGAACAGGTGGTCGCCTACCAGCCCGAAGGGCCGGTGTTGCCGGTGGTGACCCGCGACGCCCAGGCGCTCAGCCGGCAGAATGGCGGCCAATCGGTTGTTTCGCTGCCGCTGCGCCGTAAAGAAGAGATCATCGGCGTCATCACCATGGAGTTTGATCCGAAGATCAACCTCGATGAGGATGCGCTGGCTGCATTGACGGTCGCGGTGGACCTGGTGGCGCCCTCCCTGTGGGATCGCTATCAGAACGATCGCTGGCTGATCACCAAGGCCGGCATCAGCGCCAAGCACCTCGGCGAAGCCGTCGTCGGTCCCAAGTACATGGTCACCAAGCTGGTGGTAATTCTGCTGCTCAGCCTGGGGATCTTTATCTCCGTCTATTCTCCGATGTACCGCGTCAGCGCGCCGTTCACATTCGTACCGGTCGTGAAGCGCGACGTTGCGGCGCCGGTCGAAGGATACATCGATGAAGTAAAGGTCCGGCCGGGGGATCGCGTCGAGGCTGGTCAGGTCCTGCTCACGCTCGACGTGAAGGACCTGGTCCAGGAAAAGCTCAAAGCCGAAACCGAGGCTAATATCCGTGCCCGCGAAGCTGCCAAATACCGCTCGGAAGGGAAGTTTGCGGATGAGCAATACGCCCTGATGCAGCGCAAGGCGGCGCTCGATGAAGTCGAGCACCTTCAGCGGCAGATCGAAAAGCGCATCATCACCGCGCCCATCTCCGGCCATGTGCTCAAGGGTGATCTGATCGACAAGGTCGGAGCCCCCGTCAAGCTGGGCGAAATCCTCTTTGAAATCGGTGAGCGCAGTGGTCTCGAAGCCGAAATTGAGGTTGCCGAACGCGATATCCAGGATGTGCAGGACGGCCTGCGCACCGGCTATCTCGCGACGACATCGCTACCCAACGAGCCCTATGAGTTTGAAATCGTGCGGATCGTTCCCATCGGCGAGCCTGCTGGTAAGGGCGGTGACAACGTCTTCAAGGTGTACGCTCGCCTGCCGGAGCAGTCCGAGCACTGGTATCCCGGTCTTCGCGGGGAGGCACGCATCCGAATCGAGAATCGCAGCCTGGTCCGGATCTGGACCGGACGCCTGATCGATTACCTGCGACTGAAGTTCTGGCTGTAAAACAGCAGGCGGCTGGCTGCGGGCAGCAGGCAGCCAGCCGCCCCTATTCACTGCCTGCTGCCCGCAGCGTGCTGCCAGCTTATGACCCTAGCCATTCGCCCAACCTTCTCTGAGTCCTGGTACCGCATCGCGGACCTCAAGGTAAAGCTCCGCGCCAGTGCCCAGATCTCGCGACAGTTCTATCGCGGTGAGCGCTGGTATGTCGTGCGCGACCCCGCCGGCAACCAGTACCATCGCCTCAGCGATTCCGCCTACCACTTTGTTGCGCTGCTGGACGGAACCCGGACCATCGCCGAAGCCTGGGAGACCGTTGGCGGTCAGTATGCCGATGCCGCGCCCACCCAGCCGGAAGTCATCCAACTGCTCAGCCAGCTTTGGGCTGCGAATCTCATCGAGGCCAATGTCACCCCCGATGCCCAGGTCCTGCTCCGCCGTCACAAGCAACTGGTCAAGCGTCAGTGGCAACAGCGGCTGATGAGTGCGCTGTTCCCGCGCTTTCCGCTGTGGGATCCGGACTCATTCCTGGTTCGCTGGATGCCGGCCATGCGGCCGCTGCTCAGCAAGTGGGGCGCGCTGCTGTGGATTGGCGTGGTTCTGGCGGCACTGCTGGCGATCGCACCCTATGGCGATGACCTGTGGCGCTACGGCAGCGATACCCTCGCGCCCGGCAACTGGATCTATCTGTGGGCCATGTTCGTGCTGACCAAGTTCATCCACGAAATGGGCCACGCCTTTGCCTGCCGGCGGTTCGGCGGCGAGTGTCATGAGATGGGCATCATGCTCCTGGTGCTGATCCCGACGCCCTACGTCGATGCCTCCAGCGCCTGGGCCTTCCGAAACAAATGGCAGCGCGTTTTCGTCGGCGCAGCCGGCATGATCTTCGAGTTGTTCTTCGCTAGCTTCATGGCCTTCATCTGGGTCGTCACCAAGGACGGTGACTCGATGGTGGCGCAACTGGCGTTCAACTCGATGATGGTCGCCAGCGTCTCGACTGTCCTGTTCAACGCCAACCCGCTGCTTCGCTATGACGGGTACTACATCCTGTCGGATCTGCTGGAGATTCCCAACCTTCAGCACAAGAGCACCGAATACGCACTGGGGCTGATCAAGCGGCATATTTTCCGTGTGAAGCTGCAAAAGCCGCTTCCCCCGATCCGCCAGCGTATCTGGCTGTTCGTCTATGCGATTTGTTCATCGATTTACCGCGTTTTCATCGGGATCATGATCATCCTGCTGGTAGCCTTCAAGGTGCCGGTGCTGGGGGTGATCATGGCGATGGGAGGGGTAGTGACGTGGCTGGTCATGCCGATCGTCAAGACCCCCAAGTACATCCTGCTGCATCCTGAACTCCAGCGCAAGCGGGGCAGGGCGGCGGCGTTCACGCTGGGGGTGATCGGCGCGGC
>CAZSJB010000096.1:0-8585 GCA_964606625.1 uncultured Tepidisphaeraceae bacterium
GCTGCCAGGGCATCCAGTGCGGCTGCGTAGGCGCGGCGATGCTCGATCACCCAGGCGGGATCGAGCGCGCCGCGCTCGCGAACATCGTCATCAAAAGCATCATCGAGGGTTTGGCGTAGAAGCTGGTGATAACGCTCAATGAGCTGGGCGCGCTCGTACTGCGCCTGATCGACCAGCTCCAGGCCGCGGCGGGCCTGGGTGATCAGCGCAAGCTGCGCATCGGTATAAGGCGTACAGCCACCGAGAAGCACAAAAAGGATCAAGACAAAACGATACATCGGTTTCTCCCGTGATGAAGGACAGAGATGACACGGGTTTTCAAACCGTGCTCCAAACGCATGGAGTGAAAACCCACCCACAGGCAGGCTATTACCCAGGATCTTGATTGAGCTGGCGAAGCAGTTGCTCCTGCGTGGTGGTGAGACGAGTGACGGCTTCGACGTTCTGGCGAACGACCATAATGAGCTGTTCGAGCTGGATGCGATCCGCCAGGATGCGCTGATGGGTTGCATCCAGCTGCTGCTCGCGCTTCTGCGAAGCGCGGCGTTCCCACAGCCACATCAGCCCCATGATCCCCGCAGCCCCCAGGCTGGTGAGGTCTTCGAACAGGGGCGCGGATTGAGCGATCAAAGGAAGCAGAGACATGATGGCTCCTGCGTTCATGCGACATGAGGAATGCGAAATGGAGATGCGGCATCACCTGACCAGCTGAAGCACGTTCAGGCGGCGGATTTCGTGAATGCGACCATCGCCCACGGTATCGATGTGCAGCACGGCGCTGCGCAGTGCGCGGCGGTAGAGGCGTTGGTACAGATCTGCGCGAACCTGGTAAATCTCCGGCGCATCAGCCGCCGCGGTGAGCGTGCTGTAGATCATCTGAATCGCCCCGAGCGCGCAGGGTCTTCGCAACACATCCGGGTTCAGCAATGTTGCACCCGCCGGCAGATTGATGGTCTGATCGATCAGATCGGTGATGACGCGCCGCTGAGCATAAAATGTACGGATCGCAAAGCTCAGCCCGGTTGCGCTGCCAATCGGTGACGGTACCTTCGGATCCGCATCATGCCAGCTCCCCGCGTACAGGATGCTGAGGATCATCTGCGTCGTCGAGTTGACCGAGACGATCGGATAGCAGCCGGTAATCGCTCCGCTGAGGGCAACCACCTGGTCGGGTTCCACGTGCGAGGCGATCAACGAACCGGCTGCAATGGTCAGTGTGGTCCCCGACAGATCCGCCGTCCCCGTGAGCAGGGTCTGCGATGCAAGGGCGGCATCGGAGGGGAGGTGAGGCTCCCACAGCAGCAGATCGGTATCGGTGGCGTAAGTAGACATGGGATTTCTCTGTTGGCGACAGGCGGGAAGATCACGCTTCCCACTTCCTCCCCCGAGCATGTCGGGAGAGGAAGCGGGCAGGCGTACAGGACGGACAACAGCGGTTATGACAATCCTTCGATGATGCCGTGAGCGTTTTCATTACGCAGCTCGAGGGTGTACTCGCCCACGAGTTGTCCGGATTCACGATCGCCGGTGCGGGCCAGGGGGCGATACTGAAAACTGCGCCCGGCCAGCGGCAACACGTCAATGCGGCTGGAATCCAGCAGCAGCACCGTTCCTGCCGGCACGGAGCGCGACAGCACCACGCGGCAGATGCCAAAGTCGCTCTCATACATGCTCACTGCGTCCTTGAATGTCTCGCCCTGGGCGCTATATCGACGATTCGACGCAACGAACTGGTTGATCGCACGCTTCTCACGGCCGCCCACCACGATCAGGTCGATGCTGCCGCTGCTGTTCTGCCAGATGCTGCGCAACGCTGTGTTGAGCTGCTCCTCGGTCAGCGTCGTGTCCGACGGGAAGCCATTCACCCCCGGCATGAACAGGTTGGTGGTGATGAACGACCGCAGCCCGCGCATCGTGCGGCGCACGGTTGCACTGCCTTCAAAATCGGCAGCCGGCGCAACGCTGTTGATGACCGCATCTTCCAGCTCGCGCAGCATCTCGCGAAGACGCTGGTGCTTCTGGTAGTCCAGCTCATCGCTGATGGCGATCTGGCGGACTGCCTGCTCAGATCCGCTGACCTCCACCGTGGACGTGAAGATCTGCGTGTAGTTGGTCATGCGCGACCGCGTGGTGAAGCGCGCCGCGGCTGCGTCGTCTCCCTCAAGGGCGGCGTTGCACAGGATGTGCAGCGTGGCGCCGTCGACGAGGTCCTCAGACGTCGTGCCGCCGTAGCCGCGCTGGACGGTGATGCTGTCCGCGCCGACCGCGGTGACCAGCAGGATCTCATCACTGCCGGTCGCGCGGACCTGGTCGCCGACACGGAACCGATCGGCGTGGGCAACGCCGAAGGTGCTCGCCAGCGTGGGAGTCGGCGTGAAGCTGTCCTCGTCAATCGTGTCGACATTGGGCAGCAGCGCATCCTCCAGCCATTCATGCATGGTCGATCGTGCCACGCGCAGCGGATCCCCCAGGGCATCCAGCAGCGGCGTGGCATGCGGAGAATTGATCGCGATCAGATCCGATACATCTTCAGCAATCTCAGGAAGAGCGGCTCCGGCAGAATAGGTGGCTTTTCCAGTAAAGGACATGGGAAGCTCCTTGAGGTGAGGGATAGGAGAAGTCAAAAGCAAAAAAGGGAAGACATTACCGCAGGGCGCGTCGGGCTTTGAGGTACTGGTAGAGCAGGCGGCGGTTGTGGGCGCGGGCAAGCTGCTCGGCCAGCCGGGTCAGCTCCTGAATCGGGTCGGATACATCCGATGATTCCGGGCGCGCAGCCGGTGGCGGGGCATCCAGAGGGGGCGGGGTGGTTTTCTGGTCACTCATGACAAGCTCCTTTCGGAAAATGTTGTGGGTTGCAGTTGGTAGGGATGGATTGGGCGGCTGATGGTTGTGCCCTCAGTAACCCAGTTCGCGCAGGATGATCTCGCGCGGGATGCCCAGCTCGGATTTACGCCTGGCCTGATCGAGGCGATCGGTTTCATCCTCAGGCAAGGGGCTGGGCCAGTGGATTTCAATCCGGCGCTCTTCAGTGGTGGTGTGAAACAGGCCGGCACGGTCCAGCCACGCCAGGGCGAGGGCTGCCATTTCCGCGATCGCCCTGCCGTAGGTGGTCCGTTTGCGCTCGGTCTTAGCGAGCAACGCAAGCAGCGTGATCCGCAATGCCGCCGCGCTGGTCAGGCGTCCGATGCGTCCCTTGATCGCGCCGGCGGCGATCGGTGTTACGCCGCTGGTCTTGTCCATGGCTTCGCGGATATCGGTGATATGAGCCTCTTCCGAAGGCGCAGCCGCGTCACCGCCAAACTCGACAATCTCGGCCTGCTCGTTTTCCGTCACCCACATGCGCCCGGGCGCAACAGGCATCGACAGGAAGTTTTCGATTCCCTTGCCCAGGTACATCTTGAACGATTGCATGGTGATGCGGCTGGCCCGATCACTGAGGCGCGTGTTCAACTCATCCTGCAACGGAATCAACGGCTCGACATCACTGGTTCCGGCGTACTGGAAGGGCAGCGCGAGATTCTGCACATGCACCAGCGGAATCACGCCCAGCGAATTGACACCCCGTGACCGCAGCACGCCATCTTCGTAGCGCATCCAGCGGGTGGGTGTAATCAGGTCAACCACCTGGATCGGATTGTCGTCTGTGCCGGCAACCCCGGTGCGCGTACTCAACAGCGACCGCGCGATGCGTGACAGGAAACCATCGCGCTGCACCGGCGGCGAGGCGTGGCGCGATGGCGCGGCGGGGCGGGGTCGGGTATAGACCTGGGCATAGGCATCGACAATGCGATAATCCTCCGGACAAAGGAGGGGTAAGGCCCGCGCCGGCTCGACGATCTCAAAGCGGATGTAACGGGCGATGCGCTCAAGGGATGCATCGTGCGAGGAAGTCCTCGCGCCCGCATCAGCAGGATCGTCAAGCGGCGGTGTAGGCGGGGCCACCGCAGCCGGGGAGGCGGCATCTCCGGCGTGCGGCGCGGGCCTTGGGGCGGGGGCGTCTTCCGGGGGGCTGCCGGAAGACGCCGATGACGGCGCGGCAACGCCGTCGGGGGGAGGGGGCACGTTGGGCGGTGGATCGCCCAGTTGGTCGGTCGCGCAGATCGCCGGATCCAACGGCGAATCGGCTGCATCGGCGTCATATTTCACGAGCAGATCCACGTATCCGTAGACCGATCCAAGCAGGGCAAGCTGTTGAAGGAAGGCGATGCCGCCATTGGCTGCGAAAATGTGGCGCAGCAGCGTGCCGATGACCTGGCGTCGTGCGGGGTCCGGCGCAGCCGATTCGATGACGATGGGTCTCCCAAACAAATAATCCACCATGGTGTCCACACGCCAGGCGATATCGTTCTCGATGACGATTTCCTTGCGGGTGGCGTAATCCAGCAGTGACCCATCGGCATGTCGACCGGTCAGCCGCGCAGGCAGACCTGCTTCCTGTCCCTGGCGATAGGGACGATCACTGCCATGCTCGCCGGCACCGTACGGATGCAGCGGATTGCGGTAGTAGGTCCACAGTCGCGCAAGACGCGGCTGCTCGACGTGCAGCAAACGATCGATGTGCTCAGCGATGTCGGCAGGCAGGCGGTCAACAGGATGGATGCGGTTCATGACGATTCCTCGCTCGGTCAGTTGCGGGCGTCAACAGATCAACGCCTCCACCCTTGGCTGGGAATGCGCAATTGGTGCGAGAAATCGGTGCATCGCGTCGGATAAACGGCTGCTTTCCGGGGAAAGCAGGGGGAAGATGTTTTGAGATTCTGGATTTTCCGGGTGACTGTGGTTGCGCGTGCGTGCGCATCGAATGCGATGTCGTCGACATCGCATTGACACAAGTCATGGATGTGCATGGCCACCCTGCACCAGTAGCCCTGATGCCCACCTGCCATTACACTGCCCCGAATGCGATGGACTTTTACACTTTTGTGCGTTTGGGGACTGCTCCTCAGCGGCTGCGGTGAGGGAGAACAAGCTGATCAGGCCAACCGGGTGGTGCTGTATACCGCCGTGGATCGGCCGTATGTCGAACAGATCATCGCGGATTTCGAGAGTCAGACGGGCATCAAGGTCGATCTGCTGACCGACGCCGAAGCCTCCAAAACCACGGGGCTGGTCAATCGTCTTATCGCCGAAAAGGACAACCCCCAGGCTGACGTCTGGTGGAGCAACGAGATCTTCTACACTACCAACCTGATCAAGGCGGATGTGCTGGCACCCTATCAGCCACCGGCAGTGCAAGAGATCGATGAGCTGTGGCGCGATGAGCGCGGCATCTACACGCCGTGCGGGTTGCGGGCGCGTGTGCTGGTGATCAATGACGATCCTGCCAACGCCGACCTGCTGAAAGGCGTCCGCCGGCTGCGCGATCTGACCGATCCGCGCCTCAAGGGCCGCATTGCCATCGCGCTGCCCAAGTTCGGTACCACCGGCGGCCACGTGGCCAGCCTTTACCAGGTCTGGGGCGAGGAACGCGCCGATGCGTATTTCCGCAGCCTGCATGAAAACGGCATTGCCATCCTCGGCGGAAACATGAATGTCGTGGACTATGTCGCCACCGGCCAGATGCTGGTCGGCTTGACCGACAACGACGATGTCGCCCATGCCCGCGCGCAGGACAAGCTCGTGCGGATGGTCGTGCCCGACCAAGACGACGGCGAATTGGGAACCCTGCTCATCCCCACGACCATCGCCCTCGTAAAGGGCGCGCCCCATGAGGAAAACGCCAGGAAATTGATTGATTACCTGGCCTCCCGGCAGGTGGAGCAAAGCCTGATCGATCAGGAGTTTGCAGCCTTTTCGGTCCGTGAAGGCGAATCCGGTGTGCAGGGGATGAGTGTCGATTTCGCCCAGGCGGCTGAGCGCATGAACGACCACATCGACCGGGCAACACGCCTGCTTCGCGGCGAATAACATGTCCTGTCGATAAACAGGGCTGGAACATTGATATCATTCAAACAATGATTTGAGAATAATACCTCTGTACGTTTCTGTTTCTCAGCCGCCGTTGTCGGTTGAATGACTTTTGGTCTCGCGAGTTGTTATGAAGATTTGTGTGATTGCGACGTTGGTAATGGGCGTGCTGGCGGCTGGGGCAGCCAGCGCTCAGACGGTGGACCATGCCCCCTTTGAACGGATCCTGTCGACGCATGTCAAAGAAGGGCAAGTGGATTACCGCGCCATCGCTGAGAAGGAAAGCGAGACACTGGATGCCTACCTCGATTCGCTGGCGCGGATTGATCCGTCGTCGCTGCCGCGGGATGAGCGATTGGCGCTGTACCTGAATCTCTACAACGCCACGATGATCGATGCGGTGCTGGACCGGTATCAGCCTGGTTTCAGCGTTTCGGATAACGAGTTTGCGATCTTCGAGCTGCCCCTGGTGCGTATCGGCGGGCGAACGATCACGCTCAACCACCTGGAAAACAAGATCATCCGCCCGGAGTTCAACGATCCGCGCATTCATGCGGCCCTGGTGTGTGCCGCCCGATCATGTCCACCCCTGCGACCCGAAGCCTACACCGGCGAGAAGCTCGACCAGCAGCTCGATGATCAGATGCGCAAATGGCTGGCTGATCCGCGCTTGAATGAGATCACCGAAGGGGACACGTCCCTTCGTGTTTCAGAGATTTTCAAATGGTATGCCGATGATTTTGGCGGTATGGAAAAGATCGCCGAGTACATTGATGCCTATCATCCGGTAAATACCACCGGCCGCGCAGTCGAGTTCATTCCGTATGACTGGACGTTGAACGATCGCACCCGCGACTGATCTTATTTGTTTTAATGATGCACGGGTGAGTCTCGCCCCGTCACGGTGACACAATGACGTCTACAGTTGTTCCCCTCACGATTCATGGCAGCACCGCTTTTGATGAAGCGGTGGCTGAGGTTCATGCGGCGCCGCTGGATGGATTGTCCATCGGGACGGTCCAGGTCAACATCACGCTGAAGTGCAACCTGGCGTGTCATCACTGCCATGTGGAGTCGTCGCCGAAACGTGCTGAGGAGATGACCTGGGAGACGATGCAGCAGGTGCTCTCAGCCGCCGATGCCGCCGGCGCCGGGACGATCGACATCACCGGCGGTGCGCCGGAAATGCATCCGCGTTTTCGCGATTTTGTGATGGCTGCCCGCCAGCGTGGCAAGGATGTGATCGTGCGGACCAACCTCACGATCCTGCTTCAGCCGGGATACGAGCAGATGCCGGCGTTCTTCCGTGAGCAGGGCGTGCGGCTGGTGGCATCACTGCCGTGCTATCTGGAAAAGAACGTTGACAAGCAGCGAGGACGGGGCGTTTACCATGACAGCATCGAGGCGATTCGCCGGTTGAATGCGATCGGTTATGGCGTGGAGTCGCATCTGCCGCTGGACCTGGTGTTCAACCCCGGCGGGCCCAGCCTGCCGCCAGCGCAGGCGTCGCTGGAAGGAGATTACAAGCGTGAACTGGCAAATCGATGGGGGATCCATTTCACCCGGCTGATCTGCATCACCAATATGCCGATCGGCCGGTTCCTGCATGATCTACAGCGGGACGGCCGCGCTGAGGAATACATGTCGCTGCTGAAGAACGCCTTCAACCCAGCCACGTTGGACGGGCTGATGTGCCGCCACCAGTTGCATGTGGGACATGATGGTCGGCTGTACGACTGCGACTTCAACTACGCCCTGGCGATGCCGGTGGATCGTCAAACCTGCGGGCATATCGCCGATTTCGACCCCAAGCGCTTCCTCGCCCGCCGCATCACCACAGCCGACCACTGCTTCGGCTGCACTGCCGGCCATGGCTCAAGCTGTGGCGGCGCGGTGGTGTAAATACGGTGGTCGGTGATCAGCGCCAATCTGTAGGGCACGTCCCCTGCGTGCCGCTGGTATCCGCGGCAGGCAAATAGCCTCGCCCTGCAACTGCGGTTCCGGCATTAACCGGACGTCTGCCGCTGGAAATAGACCTCCTCATATGGCTGGACAACCACGAAGCCGTCGCCGTGGAAGGCCATCTGGAGGCTTTCGCCCGAGCCGCGGCCAAGGAAGGTTTTCAGCGAAACATCGGTGCGAAAGTCAGGCGTGAGGTTGCCGCTCCAGGCGATGGTGGCGTTGGGATCGGTGTAGACCGGCTGGCTGGGCGTGACGCGCAGCGTCAGCGGGTCATAGTGGGTGGTGATCGCCAGCATGCCCGTGCCCTCAAAGCGGATATTGAACAATCCGCCGCTGAGCATGGCGGCGATCTTGCGCATCATGGTGATGTTGAAGCGCAGGCTTGGCTCGAACGCCAGCACATCGTTGCCGTTGACGAAGATCGATTCGTTGTTGAGGTGCAGGATGGTGATCTTCTTGCCCATGTCCGCCAGGTAAAGCTTGCCCTGGCCCTCAGCCTTGGTAAGGCGGGCGCCTTCCCCGGTAAACGCCTTCTTCAGGAACGTACCCAGGCCATGCTCAAGGATCCCTTCGCGCGTGAACTTGATGTTCCCCAAATACGCCACCATCGATCCGGTCTTGGTCCAGACCATGCCGTTGAGGTTGACCTCAAGCGTCCGCTCGCGCTCCAGCTCGAACAACCCCTGGTTCAGATCCCGCTGGGCCGTCTGCTCAAC